>JAQGID010000090.1 GCA_028291405.1 Rhodospirillales bacterium
TTGCTGCTTCGCCTGGAACAAGCTGATCAATCAACCGTGGAGAATCACATCAATCGGACTGAGAGACTGGGCGCATCGGTCGTGATCAAAGAGTCTTGGTATTAGCCGCGAAGAGGGCGGGCGCTGGCGTGTCGAAGTCAAGGATACCAAGAGCGACGATCTGCAATCGGTGACGACCAAGTTCGTCTTCCTCGGAGCGGGCGGCGGCGCTCTGCCGCTGCTTCAGAAAGCCGGTATCCCGGAGGGTAGGGGATATGGCGGCTTTCCGGTCAGTGGCATCTGGCTGCGCTGCGACGACGCGGAGATCAACAAGCGCCATCATGCCAAGGTCTATGGAAAAGCCGCCGTCGGATCGCCGCCGATGTCGGTGCCGCACCTCGACACGCGGGTGATCGGCGGACAGCACTCGTTGCTCTTCGGGCCGTACGCCGGGTTCTCGACCAAATTCCTGAAGCATGGCTCTCTGTTGGATCTATTCGAGTCTGTCAGGCCGGCCAATATCGAGCCGTTGCTTTCCGTTGCGCGTGACAACTTCGATCTCACCGAATATCTGATCGGGCAGCTTCTTCAGTCCAAGAGCCATCGATTGGCAACCTTGGACGAGTATTACCCCGAAGCGAAGCCGGACGACTGGAAGTTGCAGGTCGCGGGGCAGCACGTTCAGATCATCAAGCCTGACGTCACACGCGGCGGCTTTCTGGAGTTCGGGACCGAACTCGTCGCCGCGGCGGACCGCTCGCTTGTTGCGCTTCTGGGCGCCTCGCCTGGCGCATCGACAGCGGCCTTCATCTCGATCGGCGTTTTGGAAAAGTGCTTTCCCGACGAATTGACCCCTGCCGGTTGGCTTCCGAAGCTGAAGGAGATCATCCCTTCCTACGGGATATCGCTGATCGACGATGCCGATTTCTTGCGGCACGTTCGGGCGGACACCGCTGCCGTCCTACAGGTCGAGAACGTCTGAGCCGCGATTGAACCCAGGAGGGGTCACATGGACAACATGCGAAAGGAAAGCGACAGCCTCGGTGTTGTTGCAGTGCCTGCGGACAAGCTGTGGGGCGCTCAAACCCAGCGCTCGCTCGAGCATTTCAGCATCGGCAAGGATTTGATTCCCCGCGAGATGATCACCGCCTATGCCACATTGAAGAAAGCCGCTGCCACGGCGAACCATGCCGGCAAGCGGCTCGACGATGAGCGTTACAAGTTGATCGTTCAGGCTTGCGACGAAATCCTCGCCGGCCAGCACCACGACATGTTCCCGCTGCACGTGTGGATGACGGGCAGCGGCACCCAGTTCAACATGAACGTGAACGAGGTAATTTCCAACCGCTGCTGTCAACTCGCGGGTACGTCCCTCGGCAGCAAGGTGCCGGTCCATCCGAACGATCACGTCAACATGGCCCAATCGTCGAACGACTCGTTCCCGTCGGCCATGTATATCGCGGCGGCCGTCAATGTGAAGCAGCGCCTGGTCCCCGCGGTGTCCGCCTTGCACGACGCGATCGGCGCGAAGGCGCAGGCGTGGGGGGACATCGTCAAGATCGGGCGGACCCACATGCAGGACGCGACCCCGTTGACCTTGGGCCAGGAATGGTCCGGCTACGCCGAGATGCTGGCAGATGATCTGGAGCGGATCGAAGCGGCCCTGCAGGGTGTATATCGCCTGGCTCTAGGCGGCACGGCGGTGGGTACCGGCATCAACTCGGCACCTGGTTTTGCCGAGGCGGCGGCGGCCGAGATCGCCCGGCTCACCAGCCTGCCCTTCGTAACTGCGCCCAACAAATTCGCGGTGCAGGGTGCCCACGATGCGCTGGTCCAGTTGTCGGGCACGCTTCGCACCCTGGCGGTGTCGCTGTACAAGATCGGCAATGACATCCGCCTGATGTCCTGCGGACCGCGGGCCGGATTTGCGGAGTTGGAGATTCCGGAGAATGAGCCGGGCTCCTCGATCATGCCAGGCAAGGTCAATCCGACTCAGTGCGAAGCGCTGACGATGATTGCCGCGCAGGTGATGGCCAATGACGTTGCGGTGGGGTTCGGTGGCGCCGGCGGCTATCTCGAGATGAACGTCTATAAGCCGCTGATCATCTTCAACATCACCCACTCCATAACGATCATGGCCGATGGTTGCATCAACTTCCGGAAGTTCCTGGTCGAAGGCACGAAGCCTAATTTGAAGAAGATCAACGAATACGTCGAGCGTTCGCTGATGCTGGTGACGGCCCTTGCGCCTGTCATCGGCTATGACAAGGCATCGAAAATCGCGCACCACGCCATGGACAACGACCTCACGCTCAAGGAAGCCGCCTTGCAATTGGGCTTCGTCGACGAAGCCCAATTCGACCGCGTCGTCGACCCGAGGAAAATGGTTGCGCCCTACGTGGCGACCGGTGCCTAGACCATGGGTCGCGAGCATGGTTATGACGTTGGAGGAACGTTCCGATCTCGTCCTCGCCTTCGCCCGAACATTGTTCGTCAACGGTCAATCCACGGATGAGACCTTGGCCGCCGCCGAGCGGCTCGGCGACGATCTTGGTCTGCGTACCAAGATCGTGCCGCGTTGGGGAGAGCTGCAACTCCAGGCCGAGGACAAGGGCGCCAGGCTCGTCTCCGTCGTGGCGGCCGAATCCGCCGGCGTCGAGATGGACCGCGTGGCATCCGCGATGCGGACAATCGAGCAGCTCGGTGCCGGTCGGCTCACGCCAGCCGCCGCTATGGCGGCGATCGGCGCGATCTCGCAGGCAGCGCCGGCGCCGACGTGGCCGTTCGCGTTTGCGGCAGCGGCGGGTGCGGTGGCCTTGGCGGTGCTCTTCGGTGTTCAGCACCTCTCCGCGTCGGCGCTCGTATTCGTGAGTGCCGGCGCCGGCGCCGTCCTGCGCCGCGGCTTGGCGCAGTACAGTGCAAATTTATTCCTGCAGCCGTTCTGCGCCGCGTTGCTCGCCGGCGTCATCGGCGCGCTGGCGGTTCGGTACGAGCTGAGTTCGTCTCTCCGCCTAGTGGCGGTCTGCCCGTGCATGGTCCTGGTGCCGGGGCCGCATGTGCTCAATGGGGCGATGGACCTCGTCGAGGGCCGCATCCATCTCGGCGCCGCGCGCCTGCTCTATGCCGTACTCGTCATTGCGGCGATCTCGACGGGCCTGCTGCTTGGACTGGCGCTGCTCGACGTTTCCTTGCCGGTCGACGAGGCCGGCAGGGCCGTGCTCCTCTGGCAGGACATGATCGCCGCCGGCATCGCCGTTGCCGCCTACAGCGTCTTTTTCTCCACGCCGCCGAATATGCTGGCTTGGCCGGTCGCCGTCGGCGTGCTGGCGCATGCGCTGAGGTGGGCGGCAATGGTCACGCTCGGCTTCGGCGCGGCGACTGGCGCCCTGGTGGCGTGCGTCGTCGTCGGGCTGATCCTCACCCCGGTCGCACACCGCCGGCACATGCCGTTCGCGGCCATCGGCTTCGCCTCCGTCGTGTCGATGATGCCAGGCGTCTTCCTGTTCCGGATGGCGAGCGGCCTTGTGCAACTTGCCGACGGCTCGCACGCGACGGCGGAGCTCATCGGCGCCACGGTCGCCGACGGCATGACTGCCCTCATGATCATTCTAGCGATGAGCTTCGGCCTCATCGTTCCGAAGTTGGTCAGCGACCATATCGCGGATCGGGCGCGGCCCTCGAAGCGTTGAGGCGGGAAGAAGCAGGCCGATGGCCGAAGCTCGCGGCTCTCGCGGGTGACCCATGGATATCGCTGAACGCGGAAGGCTTCGGGTCCGACCGCGGTCGCGCATGATCGAGCTCTAGAAAATGGCTTGCCTCTCGAGCGTTTGCGATGACACCCAGGCCGCGGAGTTCCTCGAAAAAGGTCATCTACGCCGCGCTCCTGGGCAATCTCGCCGTTGCGATGGCGAAATTCGGTGCCGCGGCGCTCACCGGCAGCTCCGCGATGCTCAGCGAAGCGGTCCATTCGCTGATCGACACCGGGAACGAGCTGGTCCTGCTCTACGGCATCGGCGTGCTGCGCGGCCTCCGGACGAGGCTCATCCGCTGGGCCCCGGGCGCGAGCTCTACTTCTGGAGCTTCATCGTCGCGCTGCTGATCTTCGCGCTCGGTGCGGGCGTCTCGATCCTCGACGGGATCGAGCGACTCCGCCATCCTTCGCCTGTCTCCAACCCTACGGTCAATTACATTGTGCTCGGCCTTTCCTTCCTTTTCGAGGGCGCGTCCTGGCGCATCTCGCTGAAGGAGTTCCGCGCCGGCAAGGGCTCGCTGGGTTATCTGGAGGCCGTGCGCCGGAGCAAGGACCCGACCTCGTCCGTGGTCCTCCTCGAGGACAGTGCCGCCCTGATCGGCATCTTGATCGCGCTGATCGGAACCTACGCCAGCGGGGCGCTGCGGCAGCCGGTCTTCGATGGCCTGGCGTCGATCGGGATCGGCCTCGTCCTCGCCGTCACCTCGATGTTGCTTGCCCGCGAGAGCAAAAGTCTGCTGATCGGCGAAGCCGCGCGTCCGGCGGTCGTGCGTTCGATCTGCCGTCTGGCTGCGGAACAGCCTGGCATCGAGCGAGTCAACGGGGTGATCACGGTCCAGATGGCGCCGCATCAGGTCTTCGTCGCTCTCAGCGTCGACTTCGCTGATCATCTCCTCCTTGATCCGCTGTTCCAGATCGGCCAACCCCGACGTCGCGGTCGTGTTCGTGAAGCCGCAGACCGCCTCGATGTTCCGAAGCGCCCGAGATCGCCGGTTCACTGGCGGGTGAGAAGTTTCGCTGCCGCGCTCTGCGCGCGCGTGACCGCTTCATGGTTCGTATCGCGCTGCGTTGGCGAGCGGCGGTCCGCCTGCTATCCGTCGAGGAATGTCGAGACGTGGCGGACGAAGAGATCGGGGTACTGGTACTGCGAGCCGTGATTGGCATCGGGGTAGAGGATGAGCTGCGCGTTCGGGAGGTGCTGCTGCAAGATGAACGAGTTCACCGTGTAGACGATGACGTCGTTGCCGCCATTGAGGACCAGCGTCGGTTGGGTGATCGCCTTCAGATGGTCGTACGCGTTGGCGCGGGGTGCCCCCCCATTTGCCGAGCGCCTCGATCTGCGCCGGCGCCACCTTATCGCTCACCTCGGAATTGCGACCTTCGGTGCGGTGGCGAAAGCGCTTCAGGGAGTCAAGTCCGGCTGCCTGGCTCCGCTTTGACGGCGTGAAGAATACGCCGAGCCACAGATCGTCGGGGTTCTCATAGGCTGCGCCGAAGACGGCCTGCGCCTCCGGGGTGAGCGTCGACATGCCCTCGCCGCTGCGTGGGGCAGTACCGACGAGCACGAGGCGGCGCACCAGGGCAGGAGCTGCGAGGGCGATTTCCTGCGCGATCAGGCCGCCGAGCAAGAAGCCCAGCATATTCACTTGTCCGAACCCGAGCGCCCGAATGAAAGCGATGGCGTTGGCGGCCATCTCTTCGACCGAAGTCGGCACCTCGCCGGACATGCCAGAGATGCCGGCATTGTCGAACAGGATGACCTCCCGGTCCTTGGCGAAGCCGTCCGTCACGGCCGGGTTCCAGTGGTCCATCGTGCCGGTGAAATGCATGTTGAAGATGAGCGGTACGCCACCTGACTTGCCGAAGCGTTGGTAAGCGAACCGAACACCAGCCGCATCCACGAACTGCGTCGGCGCGGTCTGGTGACTGTGCTGGGTCATTGAGATTCCCTTGTGGGAAGACCGCCCCTGTCCGGGCGCGGAGCGAACCCCCGCGCCCGGACAGGATCAGTTAGCGGAGTGACCGCCGTCGACGTTGAGGACATGGCCGGTGATGAACGAGGCTTCATCCGACGCGATGAAGACGATCGCGTTGGCAAGCTCCTCCGAGAGGCCGAGGCGACCCATCGGAACACCCGTTACCAGCGCCGCCTTGTTCTCCGGCGTGCCTGTAAAACGAGTCAACATGCCAGTGTCCGTCGGACCAGGCGCCACGCCGTTTACACGGATTCCCGACTTGGCGATCTCGAGCGCCACCGACTTGGTGATACCTTCGACGGCGTGCTTGCTGCCGACATAGACGGAGGCGCCCGCCGCCCCCTCGTGCCCGTAGGTCGAGGAGATGTTGATGATGCTACCGCTGCCCCTGTCCTTTCATGACGCGCACTTCGTGCTTCATGCTAAGAATCACGCCGAGAACATTCGTGTCGAACGTCGCGGCATAGCTTTCCGCGCTCTGGTCCGTGATCGGGCCAACCTGGCCTTCGGTCCCGGCATTGTTCACCGCGACATCGAGACGGCCAAACCGTGCGA
>JAQGID010000100.1 GCA_028291405.1 Rhodospirillales bacterium
ACGGGGCCGAGCAGACTTCGAGGAGCGACCGCGGATTGCCGGCGACATCGTAGGCGGCGAACCATTTGACATGGGCGGCGGCGGCGAGCGAGGACGTCGCCAGAAACGCTGCCGACAGGAAGACCGCGGTCGGCAGGCGTGGCCCGCGGAGTAATGGACGTTTACTTGCGCCGGGCCTGACTGGAACGCCGCAATTTTGACGAAAAAAAATCTGACGAAATATTCGATAAATGTACGGCACTATGGATTCCTGCTCACGTTGTATTACAGCGCAAGATGAGGAGATCTCTACGAATTGCGGCGAGGTAAAAGAACGCGACGTTTCTAACGTAAGTTACGTCTATGTTGCGCTCAGACATGCATAAAGTAGCAGATCGCAACAAAGAACGTGACGCTAACAATGCCTTGAATAAAGTACATTTCCAGCTCCTGGAACGATCGGCTTGGTGCCTTGACGGAATGCGAGCCTGGAAGCGTGCTCGCGAAACCACAGGTTCATTAATAAACGATTAACGCGCGGCATGTGAAGCAAATACGTCTAAAATTTTAGGTGAATCCAAGCGTCTCTTGAAAATGGTTAATATTCATTATAAAATATCAAGCTGAATTAAGAAATCAGCAGCGCCGACACTTCCGCCCATCGCCCTTCGCCGGGCGCGCGCCGGGCTTCCGCTCAGAGGCGACCGAAAGCCGGCAGGAAGATCGCGGGGCGCCGCACGTCGATGCCGGCGACAAGCCCCAGAAAATTGATCTGCAGCCCCTCGACCCAGGCGAGGGTGAGGCCGGCGTAGCCGCCGAACGACACGCGAAATCCCGTCTTCGACGGCGCCACCGCCAGCCAGCGCCCGTCGACGGGGAAATCCTTGCCGATCGCGGTGGGCGGCAGGGCGGTGCGGATCTCGGGGACCGCCGCCATGACCGCGGCGACGAAAGTGTTCGAATTCGGCCCCGGCCATGCCGTGTATTCGCCGAGCCGGGCATAGCGATACGAGCGGATCGCCGCGCGCATCCGCGGGATCAGCGTCTCGGCGGCCGTCCCCTCGTCGGCATAGACTTCTTCTGGCAACTGCCCGAACCAGCGCCCGTCGGGGAGAAACCCGTTGAGCCGGATCGGCTCGCCCCAGGCGGTCAGATCGTAGCGCTCGTAGGCGCCGCCGCGATCCTTGAGGACGATCCAGCTGTGCACGGCGACGATGCCCCGCCAGCTGACGGTGCGGGCCGAATAGATCCGAACCAGCGCCGCATCCGATGCCGGCGGCAGCAGCGACGCGCTCGAGTGATCGGCGTCACGCCACGCCACGACGGCCTGGTTACGGTACAGCGCGGCGCGAAGCAGCACGGGAACGATGAAGACGAGGACGAAGCAAAGCGACGGCAGGACGAGGAGGCGGGTCATTTCGCTGCATGTATGGGCTCGTCGCCCGATCGGCAAGTGGCCCGGCGGGGAGCGGCGTTCGGCGAGCCGGCGGATTTCACGCATTGGCCGCCTGCAGCGCCTGTGCTATCAGCGGGCCTGGGCCCGCTTGATGAAATGGTAGCCATACAGGACTTCTTTGGAGTGCCCCGGGGGAAACGCCGGGAGTAGAACTGCTCAAAGTCGGGGAAGGCTTCGCTGCTGATCCCGAGCCAAGCCCGGCAGCGGGAAGGTGTAGAGACTAGACGGGCAGCACCTACGGGCTTCGGCCTAGGGTGAAGGGATAGTCCAGACCACGAACGCGGGTCGTCACGGCCGGCGGCGGCGAAAGCCGAAGTGGTACGAAAATCCTGGGCCTTCGGGCGTGCCGGTTCGAGTCCGGCAGCGGGCACCACCGGCGCCGCAACATGCCGTGCGCCGCCGCCGGCCGGCGGTTATCGACTTGTTAACCGTAACGCGCGTCTTCTTGCTCCTCGGTTTTCATATCGCTCGAGCACATTGCGGATGTGGCGTTTCCCGACCAAGCAAGATGCCGCGACGCATCCGTTCCAACGGCTCTACCTGTGCGCCGGCATCCTGATGGTGCTGCTGTTCGGCGGCAGCGCGGCGCTCGTCATGCAGGTGCGCGAGCACGATCTGCTGCGCGAGGAGAACGATCTCAGGAAACTCAGCCTGACGCTGGCGGAGGAGGCCGACCGCTCGTTCCAGACGGTCGACCTCGTGCTGACGAGTCTCGTCGACCGGCTGACCGCGGCAGGTGTCGTCGACGACGCATCGTTCGACGCGACCCTGGCCGGGTACGACATCCACCGGCTGCTCCGCGACAAGATCGACGGCATCCCGCAGATCGACGCGGTGACGCTGATCGACGCCACGGGCAATCTCGTCAACTTTTCGCGCTATTGGCCGATTCCGAAGGTCAACGTCGCCGACCGCGCCTATTTCCAGGCGCTGAAGACCGACACGAGCCGCAAGACCTATATCGTCGGGCCGATCGAGAACCGCGGGACCGGTGCCTGGACGATCTTCGTGGCGCGCCGGTTCAACGGGCCGAAGGGCGAGTTCCTCGGCGTCATCTTCGGGGCCGTGGAGTTGCGGTACTTCGAGGATTTCTACCGGGCGATCGCGCTCGGCGAAGGCAGCGCGATCATCATGCTGCGCGAGGACGGGACGACGCTCGTCCGCTACCCGCCCAACGATACCGTCGGCAAATCCTTCGGCGGTCAGCAGATATTGGCCGGCGGCAGGTCCGGTACAGTGCGCGCACCGGCCGCCGTTGATGGGAAGATGACCCTCAAGGCGGCGCGGCTGCTGGCCAATTACCCGATCATCATGCTGACGACGAAGACCGAGGAGGCGGCGCTCGAAGCTTGGAGCGAGATGGCGCGCGCCCGCGCCCTCGGCACCTTGGGCCTCGCCGGGCTGATCGTGTTCGTCACCTTCGGTCTGGCGCGGCACTGGAAGCAGCAGGACGTGCTCGCCACGGCGCAGGCCGAGCTGCGTCGCCAGGCGGATCGCACCGCAACCTTCGAGGCGATGCGCGTCGCGAAAGAGGCGGCCGAGAGCGCCAATCTCGCGAAATCGGAATTCCTGACGACGATGAGCCACGAGCTGCGCACGCCGCTGAACGCGATCCTCGGCTTCTCCGACATGATGGTCGGCGAGGTGATCGGGCCGCTCGGCAATCCGCGCTATATTTCGTATGCCAAGGACATCCACGACAGCGGCAGTCATCTCCTCGCCCTGATCAACGAGATTCTCGACCTGTCGAAATCGGTGGCCGGCAAGCTGGAGCTCGCCGAGGGACAGGTCGATGCGCGCACGGTCGTCGAATCCGTCTGCCGCCTCGTCCAGCCGCGGGTCACGGATGCCGGTCTGACCCTGGCGACGAAGCTGCCGGGCGAACCCGTGGTGCTGCGCTGCGACGAACGCAAGCTGATGCAGATGCTGCTCAACCTGCTGTCGAACGCTTATAAATTCACCCTGCCCGGCGGCCACGTCGAGTGCCGCCTGACGGTCGACGCGGCGGGGATCCATTTCAGCGTGGGCGATGACGGGATCGGCATCCCGGCGACGGAGCTCGATCGCGTCCTTCAGCCTTTCGCCCAGGTCGACAGCTCGCTCAGCCGGCGGCACGACGGCACCGGCCTCGGTCTCACCCTCGTCAAGGCGATGGCCGAGCTGCACGGCGGCAGCCTGCGCCTCGCAAGCACGGTAGGGGTGGGGACGACGGCGACGGTGACGCTGCCGCTCGATCGGCTGGTGCGCGAGGACGCCGCCCGTCCGCAGCTGCTTCAGGCGCAGACCGGGCGCTAGTGCGCCGCCGCCCAGAGCACGACCGGCAGGAACAGCAGGGTATAGCCGAGCACCACAGGAATGTCGCTGCGCCGCATTCGAGCCTCCTGACCGTGAGGCGTCGATGCCGCCGGTCTTTCAACCAGAACGGTGGCCAATCCGATCGGTTCCCGGCTCTACAAGCGCGATGAGCCGTCTCGCGGTAATGCAAAATCGATACAAAACTTTACAAATAAACCTCCAGTTGATGTCATGCGTTTACATTGATGGAATAGGATCTCTCTGACGCGATGCCCTTTAGAGACGCCGCGAGAACGGGAGACATCCATGGCGGATTTCAATGAGCTGCTCGAGCGCGAGATTCCCAGGCTGCGCCGCTATGCTCACGCGCTGATGCGCAACGCGATCGACGCCGACGATCTCGTGCAGGACACGCTGTTGCGAGCGCTGAGCAAGTCGCATCTCTGGGAGGATGGCACCGATCTGCGGGCCTGGCTCTTTACGATCATGCACAACAGCCGCGTCAACGGTGTCCGCCGCGCCGTCCGCACGGGAATCACGGTTCCCGAGGACGAGCTCGGGCGGATCGGCATCTCCGGCGGTCAGCACGAGCGGATCGCGCTGGCCGAGGTGCAGGCGGCGATCGACCGCCTGCCAGAGGAGCAGCGTGCGACCGTCCTGCTCGTTGGGCTCGAAGGCCTCGACTATGAGGAGGCGTCGGTCGTGCTCGGCATTCCCCTGGGCACGGTACGCTCACGCCTGTCGCGGGCCCGCGCCCAGCTCCGCGAATGGCTCGACGAGCCGGCACGCGTCCCCGCGGCGGCGACCGTCTATGCGATGGCCCAGCGCGACGGCGCCCGACGGATTTCGCACTAAAGACCGGCCGTCGCCGCCGGGATTCGGCGCTTTCCCGGCGCTTCCGGGCCTAGGTCGCGGCGTAGCCGAGGTCGGTGAGCGTCAGCACCGGCCCATTCGCCTCGATCCAGCCCTGGCGGCGCGCGTGATCGAGACCGCGGTTGAAATCCGCCGGCCGCCACGGCGCCGCGGCGAAGGGGCCCTCGAAGCTGTCGACCAGCAGCACGTCGAAGGGGCGGCGATTGAACTCGGCGACGAAGACCCGCAGGATATGACGCGCCGCATCTTCGGGTGTCGGCTCCTGCATGATCCTGTCCTGCGTGGTGGTTGCGGGGCGACCGTTCGGCTTTGCCCTGCTTTTTCGCAGGGCGCCCTCGTCCTCCAGGGCGAGAGTGCCCCGCGGGCCGGCCGATTTAAGGTCGGGTGGTCGCACGTTATGGGCGAGTCGTTCCCAATGACGCGCCAAATCGAGCCATTGCTCGCGGATATCGGGAGCTGCGGCCTCCTCGGCCTCGCGGCGGGCTGCGTCGGCCCGATCGCGACAGAGAACCGGATCAAAAGCGGTGTCTTGCATCCTCGGTGTCACCAACGTTGCGGCAGGAATGAAAAGCGAGGTTAACACTATCCCGCAGTCCGCCTTTCAACGCTGGTGTCCGGATCGACAGAGTTGGGGAACCCGCGAGACCTGGGCGATCAGAGACGCTGGATGACGCTGACGCGCTGCTCGGCGGTAGGCGCGAGGATGAAGAGGCCGGGGGCGTCCCCGAGCCGGTCGAAGGTCTGGACGAGGGCGATATGGCCGACCGGGGCAGCCTCGCCGACGGCAAGCGGCAGCATCAGGCGCTCGGTCGCGACGCCCGGCTCGCCGATTTGGTAGGCGCTCGCGACGTAGAGCGGCCGGCCGACCCGCGCGACCTCGGCGTAGAGGCCGGTGATGAACCCGCGGTGCGACGCTGCCGCGGCGCCGACCAGCGCGCCCTGCGGATCGTGGCCGAACGCATGGACGAGCGTGGCGCCGACCTCGCCATAGCGGAACTGCAGATCGACCTCACCGAGAACCTCGCAGACTGCGACGTTCCGGCGGAGCAGCGGCGGCAGGGCCGTGGTGAAGCGGGCGGCGTCCGGCATCGGATGGCCGCCGCGCAGCGAGAGCCAGAGCAGATACGCCTCGTTGAGGACGGCGTTGAGCTGCACCGGCTGGGAGCCGAGCTGGTGCTCGACCGCCTGCTGCAGCGCGGTGAGGCGGAACGGCTTCTTCAAGAGCTCGCCGCGCGCGACGAGACCCTCGTTCTGGCGAATCCGCTCAGGATAGCCCGAGACGTAGAGCACCTTGAGAGCCGGCTGCCGGGCAATGGCGCGGCGCGCCAGCTCGAATCCGTCGATGCGGCCCGGCATGACGAGATCGGTAATCAGGAGATCCGGCGGCTCGGCCGCGAGCAGCGCCAGAGCCGCCTCGCCGTCGGCGGCGTCGTGAACCCGAAAACCGGCAGTACGGAGAAAGGCGAGCGCCATCTCGCGAATGTCGTCGTCGTCCTCGACGAACAGGATGATCGGCTCTGCGCCCGTCATCGCAATGCTTTACGCCTGCCGCAGCGTCGTCCGCCCATGCGGATCGAGGACACTGCCGAGCAACCGTAAGACGCGAGGCCGGGATTTGCCAGTGTGCAAAAGATAACTTCTCGGAGTCGGCTGTCGCGGCGCGGCGATCGCGGTATATTGCCGGCGCACCGGACCGGCGGCCGCGCCGGTCGAGCGGCGGAGCGATTCGGGCGGTGAGCGATTTGGTCCTGGCGACGCGCGGCGCGATCGATTGCGACATCCATCCCGCCTTGCCCGGGACGGCTGCGCTGCTGCCCTACCTCGACGAGCACTGGCACGCGACCGTGGCGATGGTCTTGGGCGGGATGGCGCGGCTCGAGCTCAATTCCTACCCGCCGAACGCGCCGCTGACAGGCCGCCCCGACTGGCGGCCGTCCTCCGGTCCAGTTGGCGGTAAGGCAGGTAGCGAGATCGCCATGCTCCAGGCCCAGGCACTCGACCATTTCGGCCTCAGTCTCGCGATCTGCAACTGCCTGTATGGCGCGCCGGCGGTCTACAATCCGGATCTCGGCGCCGCACTGTGCCGCGCGATGAACGACTGGATGGCCAAGGAATGGCTCGACCGCGATGCGCGGCTGCGCGCCTCGATCGTCGTCTCGCCGGTCGATCCCGAGCAGGCCGCGGCGGAGATCGCGCGCTGCGCCGCCGAGAAGCGCTTCGTCCAGGTGATGCTGCTGGCGATGGGCGAGCTGCCGCTTGGCCGTCGCGCCTATTGGCCGATCTACCGCGAAGCCGAGCGCCACGGGCTGCCGATCGGCATCCACGCCGGCAGCATGTTCCGGCATGCTCCGACGCAGAGCGGCTATCCATCGTTCCTCGTCGAGGACTACGCGGCGCAGAGCCAGGCCTTCGCGACGCAGTTGATCAGCTTCATCGCCGAGGGCGTCTTCGTTAAATTCCCGACGCTCAAGCTCGTTCTGCTCGAATCCGGGGTCAGCTGGCTGCCGGCGATGATGTGGCGGTTCGGCAAGGACTGGCGCGGCACTCGCACCGAGGTGCCGTGGGTCAAGGAGCTGCCGGCGAGCATCGTGCGCGAGCACGTCAGGCTGACGATCCAGCCGTTCGACGGGCCGCCCGATGCCGCCGATCTGCAGCGCGTCATCGAGCAGATCGGCTCGGACGACATGCTGCTCTTTTCGACCGACTATCCGCATTGGCAGTTCGACGGCGACGAGGTCCTGCCGCGCGGCCTGCCGGAGCGTTTGCTCCAGAAGATCCTCGTCGACAATGCGCTCGCCACATATCCCCGCCTGACGGAGACCGCGTCATGAGCACCACGATCCTGGAACGCGCGCCGAGCGGTCGCGCGGCAACCCGTGGCGGCATCGTCGATTGCGACATCCATCCGGTGCTGACGTCGCCGGACGAACTGCGCCGATACATGCCGAAGCGCTGGGCGGAGCATCACCTGCGCTTCGGCGCCCGCGTCGCGCAGCCGTTCCTCGGCGCCATCCCCTATCCGCGAATGACCGCCGGCAACGGCGTCCGTGTCGACGCGCATCCGCCCGAGGGCGGGCCGCCGGGATCGAGCCTCGACTTCATGCGGGCGCAGCTGCTCGATCCGCTCGGCATCACCCACGGCATCCTGCAGCCGCTGTCGATCGGCAGCTCGACCTTCGACCAGGACCTCGGCGCCGCGATCTGCAGCGCCTTCAACGACTGGCAGCGCGACAAATGGACCGGGCCGGAAGAGCGGCTGCGCGCCTCGCTCTGCGTCACGCAGGACGATCCCGACGCGATGGTCGCCGAGATCGCGCGCTGCGCCGGCGACAAGAGCTTCGTCCAGATCGCGGTGCCGCCGCGCACCACCGAGCCGCTGGGGCGGCGGCGCTACTGGCCGCTGTTCCAGGCGGCGGTCGAGCACGATCTGCCGATCGCGCTGCACTCCGCCGCCTATGGGCCCAACGCCAACAGCGGCGGCGGCTGGCTGTCCTACTACGTCGAGGAGCACTACGCCTTCGCGCACAGCCTGCAGACGGTCGTCACCAGCCTGATCATGGAGGGCGTCTTCGAGCGCTTTCCGACGCTCAAAATCGTACTTGTCGAGGGCGGCTTCGCCTGGGTCCCGTCGCTCGCCTGGCGGCTCGACAAATGCTGGGCGCGGATGCGCGAGGAGGTGCCGCACGTCACGCGGCCGCCGTCGGAATACATGCGCGAGCATTTCTGGTACACGACGCAGCCGATGGAAGAGCCGGAGACGCCGAAGCATCTCCTGGACATCATCCGCTGGATCGGCGCCGACCGGCTGATGTTCTCGACCGACTACCCGCATTGGGATTTCGACGACCCGCGCTCGGCCTTCAAGGTGCGCCTGCCGGACAATGTCGAGCATGCAATCTTCCGGGGCAATGCGACGGCGTTGTACAAGCTGGAGTGATGCGGCCTCCGAGCCGGCGCCGACGAGCCGGACGAGTAATCTCCGCTGTTGCAGGGCGGGAACCTGCGGGCGATTCTATTATAATACGAGCTGATTTGGCTTCGGCGGCAGGTCATAATTTGCGCCGCGGATATGCTCGACGCAATTTAAAATCGCTTTCTACTTGCACGTCTGCGTCAGATCGCCATATTAACGTAGATTATTTTTTGGTCGTTTCAGCTCGCTCCTCTTAACGAGCGCGGAGCGACTGCCCCGCTTCATCGACCAACTCTGATCGACGCAGCCGGTCAATCTCCCGCGAGAAGGAACGGTCGATGCTCAAAGTCATGATCGCCGAGGACGACCTCCTGATGGCCGATCTCCTCGAGGAGGTTCTCATTCAGGGCGGGTACGAGGTGTGCGGGATCGCCCGCACCGTCGACGAGGGGGTGGCGCTTGACGAGCGTTGCAAGCCCGACCTCGCAATCTTGGATGTCCGGCTGGCCGCCGGGGGGCTCGGCACGGATCTCGCCGCTCGGCTCGATCGTCAGGGTCGTCCCGGCGTCCTCTATGCGACCGGCAACGCCGGGCAAGTGCGGTTGACGAGCGCCGACGGCGAGGCATGCCTCGGGAAACCCTATCGACCCGCGGATATCGTCCGCGCGCTGGAGATCGTCGAGCAAATCGTCACCACCGGCACCGCCTCGCAGCCGTTCCCGAAGGGTTTCCATCTGCTCCAAGCGTCGGTTCCCCGTCAGCGAGAGGCGAGTTCCGGCGCGGGCAAGACGCGCCGTCCGCGGGACGTCGAGCGCCTTCTGCGCCAGCAGGCGGCGCTGGCGCGATTCGGCAGCTTCGCGCTCGCCGAGAGCGATCTCGGCAAGGTCTTGACCGAGGCGGCCCGCGTTTGCGCCGAGGGTCTGGACGTTCCCTTCTGCAAGGTCTGCCGATACCGTGCCGAGGAGAACGATCTTCTTGTCGAGGCGGGGGTCGGATGGCATCAGGGCGTCGTCGGATGCGTCGTCTCGCGGGCCGACGAAAGCTCGCCGCAGGGTCGCGCGTTCGTCACTGGCGAGCCGGTCATCTGCAACGATCTGAACCAGGACGCGACCTTCCTGCTGCCGTCCTTCTACGCCGAGCACGGCATCATCTCGACACTCGACGTGATCATCCGGAAAAAGGACGGCCAGCCCTATGGTGTGCTGGAGATCGATAGTCCAGTCCAGCACAACTACGACCAACACGACGTCGATTTCCTGACCGGCTTCGCCAACGTGCTGGCGGAGGCGGTCGATACCTTCAAACGCAGCCGTGTCCTGCAGGGCACGGTCGACCGCATGAAGGAGATGATCGCGGAGAGAGACCAGCTGCTCAAGGCCAAGACTCTCGTTCTCGACGAGAAGAACGTCCTGGCGCAGGAGCTGCAGCACCGCGTTCGCAATAATCTCCAGCTCGTGTACGGCATGCTGGACAAGCAGCTGCGGGCGACCGCCGAAGGGGCCGCGAAAGAGGGAATCAGCGCGATCGCGCGCCGGGTCATGACCCTGTCGCAGGTCTATGACCATCTCTTGGGAGCCGGGCTCAGCCGGACGATCGATTTCGGCGGCTATCTTTCATCGCTTTGCGAAAGTTTCAAGGAGATGGAGGACGAGCGGCGGCGGCAAATCCAACTGGTCTGTCGATACGAGCCGCTCGTTCTCGACCTCGATACTGCGACGGCCTTGGGTCTCGTCATTGCCGAATTGATCTCGAACAGCTACCTCCACGCCTTTCCCGCCGGCATCGAGACGGTCGCCGGCACGATCAGCGTGACATTGCACGCCGCCGAGCCGGGCGGAAAAGCCACGATCCGCTTCGTCGACGACGGCGTCGGCTTCAGCGAAGCCGGCGACGGCGGGCGCCACGGCCTCGGCCTCGTCAAGCGGCTGATGCAGCAGGTCGACGGCGTGGCGCAGCTGACGTCGGATGACGGCGGAACCGTCTGGACCCTGAGATTTCCGGTGCCGGCGACGATGCCCGCGGACGGCGGCATCCTCGATACAGCGGCGTAGCCTCGCGAAGAGGCGCGGCCACCGGAGGGTGATAGTCGTCATGTCCGCACCGGCCGCCATGTTGACGCTGCCGCCCGGCTTTCCTATGTTCGCGCGATGATGGTGGCTCGCTTCCGGTTCTTGACGCGAATTAGCCGCCCGGCTCTCGCCTGAGGGCCGGGAGAGTCGTCTTGCGCCTGCCGGCCGCGCCGGAAGGCGATTGCCGGCGCCGCAGCGTCCAGCCTCGAACCAGCGACGAGTGATGACCACCGATTACCGCAACACCGTTTTCCTGCCGCAGACCCAATTCCCGATGCGCGGCGATCTGCCGAAGCGCGAGCCGGCGCTGCTCGAGCGCTGGGCGCAGATCGATCTGTGGCGCCAGCTGCGCGACGCGTCGAAGGGGCGGG
>JAQGID010000104.1 GCA_028291405.1 Rhodospirillales bacterium
TTGCGTTGATGACCGCCGCGGCGATGCCGGAGCGGAGTTCGCGAAGCTGCCGCGCCGTCGCAGTCGCGCGCTGCCCGAGCGCGCCGTCCGCCGTGACGAGCTCGTTCTTGTCGTCCCACAGGATAAGCCCGCGCATGCCGCGCAGCAGCGCGTGCCAGATCCGGTGCGTTTCCGCCGCGTCGCTGCGGCCCGACGTCGTCAGCAGGATCAGATCGGGGTTGAGGGAATGGACGATGTCGACATTGTCGCCGGCATCGTAGATCTCCATCGCATCGACCGCCGTCGCCAGCTTGGCGTAGTCGTAACCGCCCCAGCCGGGTATCTGGGCGCCTTCGATCGCCGCCACGGCATCGCGATCGGCGACGTGAACCGCCGCGGTTCCGCGCCGCAGGCTGCGGGCGAATTCGGTATCCATCCACGCCTTGAAATCGGCCCAGGGCGAGAAATTCCCGTCGGTACGCCGCATCGCCTCGGGGGTCGTCATCGGAACGATGTCGTCCCAGCGGGCGAAGCTGCTGCCCCATTCGCGATTGAGCGCTGCGATGCTGGGATATTGCCGGCTGAGCCAGCGACGAAACCCGCTGACCGAGGATTTGGAAAAATCGAAGTCCCAATAGGCCGCGAGATCGGCGATGCCGGTCTCGTCGCCGAGGTCGTAGAACAGTGGCCGGTCGCGCCGCTGGGCGCGCACCGTCGCGCGCAGCCGGTCGCGAATGCGCCGCTGCCACTGCGGGTCCGACAGGCTGGGCTCGCGCCGCAGCGCGGCGGGGTCGCCCGGGTTGCCGGCATAAAGCCGCTTCACCTGATCGAAGCGATAATTCTCGACGTGATCGGGCGTCCAGCGGTGGTAGGCGGAGTAGAAATCCGTGGCGATGTTTTCGACGTACCAGGGCATCTCGGCAGCACGGAACGCGCCGACCCGCGCTGGGTCGAGCTTACCCGGCGAATCGCGATCGGCCTGCAGCATGCCGGCGGTGACGCCGATCTGCCGTAGCGCACGATATTGCAGCGCCGATTGCTGCTGCCAGATGATGATCTGGAAATCCTGCCAGCGCGCCCGGTCGGATGCCGCGGCGGGCGTGACGAGCGACGGTGCGAGCAGCAGGCCGACGAGGAGCGTCAAGCCTCGCATGTCACGCTAGACGCCACAGACCTGCCGCAGGCTCGCGACGACCCGTCCGGCGGTGTGCCCGTCCCACAGCGCCGGGCAGCGGCTGCGCGGCCAGTCGCCGTCGAGCGCGGCGCCGACGGAGCGTTCGAGATCCGCCGGTATCACGAGGCGGTTCGTCCCTTGCGAGATGGTGATCGGCCGCTCTGTCGTGTCGCGCAGCGTCAGGCAGGGGATGTCGAGATAGGTCGTCTCCTCCTGGACTCCGCCGGAATCGGTAATTACCAGCTGCGACTCCTGGACCAGCGACATGAACTCGATGTAGCCGATCGGCTCGACGATGGTGATCCCGGCCGCCGCGGCGATTTGCGGCATGAGGCCGAAATCCTCGAGGCGCTTGCGCGTGCGCGGATGGACGACGAAGACGAGCCGCAGCGTCGCCGCCACCGTGCAGAGCGAAGCGACGATCTGTGCCAGCGTCTCGCGATGATCGACGTTCGACGGCCGGTGCAGCGTCACGACGCCGAACCCCTGGCCCGCGAGGCCGAGCTTCGCCGCCATCGCCTGCTCGGCGATGCGGTCGCGCACGAGCTCGTAGGAATCGATCATGATGTTGCCGACGCGGACGATGCGTTCCGCGGCGACACCCTCGGCACGGAGATTGTCGTCGGCGTCTTCCGACGGCGTCCACAGCAGATCGGAGATCGCGTCGGTCGCGAGTCGGTTGATCTCCTCGGGCATCGTGCGGTCGCGGCTGCGCAGCCCGGCCTCGAGATGCGCCAGGTTGAGGCACAGCTTCTTGGCGACCAGCCCGCAGGCGAGCGTCGAGTTCACGTCGCCGACCACGATTACCCAATCGGGCCGCGCGGCGAGGCAGAGCCGCTCATAGGCGATCATGACGCCGGCGGTCTGCTCGGCGTGCGAGCCGCTGCCGATTTCGAGATTGTGGTCGGGCGCCGGCAGCCGCAGATCGGCGAAGAACGCGTCCGACATGTTGGCGTCGTAGTGCTGGCCAGTGTGGACGACTACCGGCTCCGCCCAGTCCCGCGCGGCATTCAGCGCGTGGTAGAGCGGCGCGATCTTCATGAAGTTCGGCCGCGCCGCGGCGATCAGATGGAATGTCTTCCGCATGAGGCTGGATGGCCTTTTCTCGCGGCCCGGGCTGGGCGTCGCGCCGCTAGGAGATCCGATGATAATCCTTGTACCACGCGACGAACCGCGCCAGCCCGTCGACCATCGAGGTCGTCGGGTTGAAGCCGAGCGCGCGCTGCGAGGCGTCGATGTCGGCGCAGGTCGCGGCGACGTCGCCCGGCTGCATCGGCAGCATGCGCATCTCGGCCTTGCGGCCGAGCAGGATCTCGAGCTGGTGGATGACGTCCATCAGCTTTTCGGAGCGATGGTTGCCGAGGTTGTAGACGGCGTGGCGGACGCCGTCGGAATCGGGAGCCGGCGGCCGGTCGAGCGCTGCGACCGTCCCGTTGACGATGTCGTCGATATAGGTGAAGTCACGTGCCATGTCGCCATGGTTGAAGACGTTGATCGGCCGTCCGGCGAGGATCGCGTCCGTGAAGAGATACATCGCCATGTCCGGCCGTCCCCATGGCCCGTAGACGGTGAAGAACCGCAGGCCGGTAGCGGGAATGCCGTAGAGCTGGGAATAGGCGTAGGTGATCAGCTCGTCCGATCGCTTGGTAGCGGCGTAGAGCGAAATCGGCCGGTCGACGCGGTCGGCGACGCTGAAGGGCTGCGTCTTGTTTCCGCCGTAGACGGAGGACGAGCTGGCGTAGACCAGCGAGGCGAGGCGCGGCAGCTTGCGCGCTGCCTCGAGCAGGACGACCTGGCCCATGACGTTGGTCTCGACATAGGCATAGGGATTTTCCAGCGAATAGCGGACGCCGGCCTGCGCCGCGAGATGGACGATGCCGGTCGCGTCGCCGTGCTGCGCGGCGATGGCGAAGATCGCCTCGCGATCGGCGATATTGGCGCGATGCAGGACGAACCCCGGCAGCTTGGCGAGCTCGGCGAGGCGCGCTTCCTTCAATGCGACGCTGTAATAATCGTTGACGTTGTCGATGCCGACGACCGTCTCGCCGCGCGCCAGCAGCTGCCGGGCGACATGCGAGCCGATGAAGCCGGCGACGCCGGTCACGAGGATGGTCATTCGCGCTCCCTGCGCCCCTCGACGATATCGATCGCACGGCTTTGCTGCGCTGTTTGCTGCGGCATCACAGTCTCCACGACGCGACGCCGGCGGGGATCGCGGCGCGATCGACGGCCGACTTGACGTCGATGAAGATGCCGCCGGGCGCCAGGGCGGCGAGATGCTCCGGCATCGCCTTGAGGATGCTGCGATGCGGTACCGCCAGGACCAGCCCGTCGAGGGTCGCCAGGGCTTGCGTCCCGACGAGCGCGATCCCGTATTCGTGCTGTGCCTCGGCCGGGTCGACCAGCGGGTCGTGGACCACGGCCTCGATGCCGAACTCGCGAAGCTCGCCGATGATGTCGGGAACGCGGCTGTTGCGCAGGTCCGGGACGTTCTCCTTGAAGGCGAGGCCGAGGATCCCGACGCGGGCTTTCTTCACCGGACGCTCGGCGGCGATCATCATCTTCACCAGGCGCCGGGCGATGAACTGCCCCATGCCGTCGTTGATGCGCCGTCCGGCGAGGATGACCTGCGGGAAATACCCCGCCGCCTCGGCACGCGCCGTGAGGTAGTAGGGGTCGACGCCGATGCAGTGCCCGCCGACCAGCCCCGGCCGAAACGGCAGGAAATTCCATTTCGTGCCCGCCGCCTCCAGCACGTCGAGCGTCGAGATGCCGAGCCGATCGAAGATCAGGGCGAGCTCGTTCATCAGCGCGATGTTGAGGTCGCGCTGAGTGTTCTCGATGACCTTGGCGGCTTCGGCAACCTCGATCGAGGGCGCGCGGTGCAGCCCGGCGGTCACGAACCTGCCGTAGACGGCGGCGACACGCTCGAGCGTCTCGGCGTCCTCGCCGGAGACGATCTTGGTGATCGACTCGATGCGGTGCTCCTGGTCACCGGGATTGATGCGTTCCGGCGAATAGCCGAGCTTGAAATCGACGCCCTGCCGCAGCCCCGAGGCCGCGGCCAGGATCGGTCCGCAGACCTCGCGCGTCAGCCCGGGATAGACCGTCGATTCGAAGACGACGACCGAGCCGGGGCGGAGCGATGGACCGATCATCCGGCAGGCGCTCTCCAGCGGCCCCAGGTCGGGCCGGCGGTCCGCGGTGATCGGCGTCGGCACCGTGACGATGATGAAGCTTGCCGCCGCCAGCCCGGCCGGATCGGTCGTCAGGACGATCGAGGATTTCGCGAGATCCTGGCCGGCGACCTCGCCCGTCGCATCGTGGCCGCGCTGCAGATCGGCGATCCGCCGCGCCGAAATGTCGAAGCCGATGACCGGCTGGAACTGCTTTGCCAGGGCAAGCGCGACCGGTAGTCCGACGTAACCCAACCCGATGACCGCGTACCCGCGCTCCAATTCACTTCCTCTCGACAAGGAGCCCGGGCGCAAACCGGGTGCAAGCATGGTCGTCCCGCGGCCGGGCCGAAATGGGCCCGAGAACCCGCGGGACGGAGCCCGCAGCTTATACCGGCCGTATCTTAGCTCCGCAAGGCATGCACCCGCGGTCTTCGCGCCGGTGCCTATGATCGTGGTGGCACGTTCGAGAATAGGGAGCCGAGTCCTTCTGCCATCGTCGGGTGCGCGAGGATCGCGTCGCGCAGCCCGGAATATGGCAGGTCGGCCAGCATCGCCGTTTGCACCACGGCCATGACCTCACCGGCTTCGGCGCCGATCATCGTGAAGCCGAGAATGCGGTCATTCTCGCCGACAAGTGCCTTCATGAAGCCTCGGCTTTCATCGGTCGTTTGCGTCCGCAGCACAGCGCTCATCGGCAGCCTCGCGACGCGTGCGGTCACTCCTTGGCGTTGCGCTTCGCTTTCGCTCAATCCCACCCGGGCAAGTGGAGGGTCCGTGAACATGCAATATGGAACCAGCCGACCGCGCGTGCTGCGCCTGCCTCCCGCCAGATTTCCGCTGATGATCCGAAAGTCGTCGACGGATGCATGCGTGAACTGTGGGCTGCCGGCGCATTCCCCCATGGCCCAGACATCGGACGCACTCGTCTCCAGCCGCTCATTGACGTGAATGTAGCCGCGATCGTCCAATTCGACGCCGGCTCTCTCCAGACCTATCCCGGCGGTGTTGGGAATGCGGCCGGCCGCGACCAGGATATGGCTGCCCTCGATCTCTTGCTCGCCGGAGGTCGTGCGAACGGTAACGCCGACTTGCTCTCCGGACCGGCCGTGTACACGGAGGGTCTGCGCCGCCGTAAGGCATTGAATACCCTCGTCACTGAGAATTTGCTGCAACTCATCGGCGACATCGGGATCCTCCCGGCTCATAAGCTGAGGTCCGGACTCGATGACCGTCACGCGGCTGCCGAAGCGACGGTATGCCTGGGCCAATTCGAGACCGGAATAGCCGCCCCCGAGCACGATCAGATGCGGCGGCAACTCGTCGAGCTCCAGAGCCTCGACATGGGTAAGCGGTCCGGCAGCCTGGAGGCCGGGAACGCTCGGAATTGCCGCGTGCGTTCCGACGTTGAGGAACACCTGGTCGCCCGCAAGCACGCGCGTTCCGCCGTCATTCAGGCGCACCTCGAGCGTTTTCGGCGCCACGAAACGCCCGGCTCCCATGATCAGCTCGGCGCCGCTCGCCTTGTAGTTCTCGAGATGCGTCGCGATCTCGCGGTCGACCATGTCGCGCTTGCGCCGGTGAACCGCCGCCATGTCGGTTGCGACGGGGCCGGTCACCGTGCCGAAGTGCGCGGCGTGGTGTACGAGATCCGCGACCTTCGCGCTCCAAATCTCGTTCTTGGTGGGCAGGCAGGCGACGTTGGGGCAGGAGCCGCCGATTCACCGGCGCTCCACGACGGCAGTCCGTCGCCTCGATCGCGCCATATGCCAGGCCAGTAACTTGCCACCCTGTCCACTGCCGAGAATCAGCGTTTCAAACTGCTCTGGTCCAGACATGAGCTTCCTCCGTCGATCTCCTCATCGTTTACCTTCTTCAATGCGTCCCCTGGTCGTCGGCACCGCGTCACGTCGCAATGAACCCGCCGAGCTCGACGCTAGGCGACGCGTGACACGTGGCCGCCGCGCAGGGCAGGCAGCATGTCCGCGGGCTCGGGACGGCGCGTGTAGTCCGGGTTGACCTCGGCGTAGCGGATCACCCCGTCGTGGCCGATCACGAAGCGCCCCGGCATGGGCAGCGTCCAGCTCCTGTCGCCATTGAAGGCCGGCAAGTCGTTCTTCAGGCTCTTGTAGAGCTCGATCAGATAATCCGGCAGCGCGAAACGCAGTCCGAAGGCGGCTGCCGTCGCGTTGCCCGGGTCGGACAAAATCGGGAAGTCGAGCCCGTTTACGCGCGTCGACTTGCGGGTGTTCACGGCATTCTGCGGCGAGATCGCCACAAGGTTTGCGCCGAGCGCGCGGAATGCAGGCAGTGCCTCTTGCAGGGCCTGCAGCTCCATATTGCAGTACGGGCACCAGACCCCGCGGTAGAAACTGACGACGAGCGGCCCTTGCGCGATCAGCTCGGCTGAGGATACGGGCCTGCCATCCGGGTCGTTCAGGACGAAGGAGGGTGCCTTGTCGCCGGCCTTCAGCGCCGCCGACGCGGCGCCCGAGGCAATCAACTCGTTCGTGGCTCGGTGCATGATCTCGATCACCGAAGGGGGTACGTTATAGGGTGGCTTGCCGGCCTCGAAATCGGCCTTGAAGGCATCGAGTTTTGCTTGCAGGGACATGGGGCTCTCCCGAACTTTCGCCAGCGGCGGAATGCCGTGCAACGCGAAAATGCCCGGCGCGAGGCTGATGCGGCAGGTGCGGCGTCGTGATAAAGCTCATTCCTGGGAGGAATGAGGATGGATCGACTCGCCGCGATGGAAACCTTCGTCCGGGTCGTCGAGTCGGGTTCGTTCTCGGCCGCGGCGCGAACGCTGAACGTCGGCCAGCCGGCCGTCTCCAAGACCGTGGCGCAGCTGGAGGAGCGTCGGGCGTGCGCCTGCTGATGCGCTCCACGCGCGGCTTGGCGCCAACCGAGGCCGGGCAGAGCTTTTACGACCGTGCCAAGCGGACCATCGAGGAGGCCGACGAGGCCGAGCTGGCGGCGCGCGGCACCGGCGCAAGCCTTACCGGGCGCCTGCGGATCTGCGCTGCCGTCACCTTCGCGCGGCTGCACGTTGTTCCGCGGCTGCCGAAGTTCATGGCAGCGCACCCTGGGCTGACCATGGACGTCGTGCTGGATGATCGGGTGATCGATCTTGTCGCGGAGGGCGTCGACGTCGCGTTGCGGATGGGTTCGCTCAGCGACTCGTCGCTAACGGCACGAAAGCTAGCTTCCTGCCCTCGCCAAATCCTGGGAACCCCCTCCTATTTCGCGCGGTCAGGCGTCCCCGCGACGCCGGCCGAGCTCATCGGCCACGCGGCCGTGATCTACACGCAGGGCGGCGGGGGCGAAACCTGGAGTTTCCGGCAAGGCGCGACCGAGGTCTCGGTCAGCGTGTCCGGCCCGCTGCGGGTCAGTGCGGCGGAGGGCCTGCGGGCCGGTGTCCTGGCCGGCATGGGGCTCGCTATCGCTTCGGCGTGGATGTTCAGCCCGGAACTCGCTTCGGGCGCGGTGCAAACCGTGCTGTCGGACTGGTCCCTGCCGCCGATCGATCTCTGGGCGGTCTATCCCACGGGCCGCATGCCCAGCGCCAAGGCCCGCGCCTTTGCGGCCTTCGTCGAGGCGGAATTGCAGGAGCATTCCCAAGCGGAATGAATTCTCCGCCGCCGGCGCCGTCGGATCTGCGGCCGGTCGCTGAGACAACGGCAAGGCCCTTCCAGACGAGAAAGCGACCGCCTGGCTCTACCCGGCTGCGCCGAACAGCGCATCGTAGCGCTCGACCATCGTCGAAAGGCTGTAATGCGCCCGGACACGCGACCGATTGGCCTCGCCGATGGCCTTCCGGCGCTCGCTATCCAGCAGCAGGGGGAGCAGCGCGGCGGCGAAGGCGGGATCGTCGTCGCGCGCGACGATCAGCCCGGCATTCTCCGCCGCCACCATGTCGCGTAGATCGCCGACGTCGGTCGCGACGATCGGCAGGCCGGCCGCCATCGCCTCGAGGACGGAGGTCGGCATCTGCTCGGTGTCGGAGGTCAGCGCGAAGACGTCGAAACGGCCGAGCAGGCGCTCGGGCTGAGTCATCGCCCCGGCGAACAGAATGCGGTCCGCGACGCCCGATCCTGCCGCCTGCTCGGTCAAGGCGGCGCGTTGCGGCCCGTCGCCGACGATCACCAGCCGCGCCTCGTCGGCGCGCGGTAGCGTTGCGAACATGCGGATCAGCCGCGCCAGGTTCTTCTCCGGACGCAGCGCCGCGACCGTCCCGATCACCGGCATCGTCGGGGCGATGCCGTGCGCCGCGAAGAACGCGCTCTCCGGCGCCGCCGCGAAGCGCTGGCAATCGACGCCGTTCGGAAGGTGTAGAACGCGGCGCGCAGCAAAGCCCCAGACCCGCGTCGCGACGTCGAGGAGAGTGCGCGACGGTACGATGATCCGCTCCGCCCGGGAGAGCAGGATGCGGCGCATGACGACTCGCCGCCGTTTCTGTCGCTCGGGAGACTCGTCCGGGCCGAAGCCGTCCTCGATGTGGATATGGCGGCAGGACGACAGCCCCCAATTGGCCGGCCCCCACTCGACCGCGCCCCAGTTGGAGGTGATCAGCAGATCGGGGCGGAGGCGGCGGAGCAATTCCCTGGCGTGGCGCAGATTGGCGGGGCTGATGCCCGAGGATTTCACGACCGGCATCGTCGCGAAGCGGCAATCGATGCCGGCGTCGAGCCCCGCCGCGGCCGCTCGGTCGCCGTCCATCGCCAGCACGGTGTGGCGGTACTTGCCGGCCAGCGCATTCGCCAGGGCGACGAAGCGCGCTTGCGAGCCGCCCATCGCGAAGGTCGGGAAGACGTGCAGCAGATGGCGCGGCGGATCCGGTGTCGCCATCGCCCTCAGCCAACCTCGGCGCCGGCCGCCGGCCGGACGATCGAGCGGAACAGCGCGAGCTGGCCGGCGGTGGTGTCGTCCCAGCTGAATCGCTCGGCATAGGCGCGGGTCGCCGCGCGGTCCGGCGGGTCGGCGAGCAACTCCGTCATCGCCGCCGCGAAAGCCGGGCCGGTGCGGGAACGGACGAGCAGCCCGGCGGCGCGCTCGGCGACGACCTCGGGCGTGCCCCAGACGTCGCTGGCGACGACCGGCGTGCCGCATGCCATCGCCTCGAGCAGCACGTTGGCCCAGCCCTCGCGCGCCGAGGCGAGCACCAGGAGATCGACGGCGGCGTAGATCTCCGCCAGTTGGGGCGGCGCAAGGCGACCGAGGAAACGCACCCGCGCGGCGAGGCCGAGCGAGGCGGCGAGGATCCCCAGCGCGCCCCGTTCCGGCCCTTCGCCGGCGATCAGCAGCGTCACCTCCGGCATCTCGGCGACCGCGCGGATCGCCAGATCATGACCCTTGCGCGCGATGAGATGGCCGACCGAGACCGCGACCTTGCCCGTCAGACCATGTCGCAGGCGCAGCGCGTCGCGGTCCTGCGGCCGGAAGAGCGCGAGGTCGACGCCGTTGCGCAGCACCGTTATATGATCCGGCGCGGCGCCGAGCTCGCAGAGCCGGTCCTTGAGCGCCTGGCAGACGGTGACGACCCCGGCCGCCTCGCCGGCGGCCCACAGGATCATCTGCCGCGGCAAGCGGAAATCGGCGATCTGATTGATGTCGCTGCCGCGCGCCGTGATCACGACCGGCTTGCCGAATACCCGGCCGAGCAGGATCGCGGCGACCCCGTCGGGGTAGAAGTAATGCGCGTCGATGAGGTCGAAATCGAACCCGTCGCGCAGCATTTCGGCGACCGCCAGCTGCGCCCCCGCATAGAGCAGTGCCGGCGCCGGTACCATGCCGATCCTGGGAATTTGCAGATAGCGCGGGTGGAGGACCGGGCAGCCGAAACGCCGCTCGATCCGCGGCACCGCGGCGAATTCCGCATAGGTGCCGAAGCGCGCGGATTTCGAGGGAAACCACGGCACCGGCGCGACGATCCGCGTCGTCACCTCGCCGCTCGCGAGGAGATGCGCCAGCCGGTTCGCGACGAAGATGCCGTTGATCGGCTGGACACTGTTGGGAAACAGCGTCGTGAACGTCAACGTCTTGATCATGCGGCCCAGGCGGGATGACGGCACGGCGTCGCCGCCCGGTGCTTAGCACATCAGGCGTGGCCCCACAGGATTTTCGACGCGCGCCTCGCGCCCTCGACCATCGCCTCGAGCTTGGCCCAGCAGATCGCCGGATGGCCGACGCGCGGGCCGATGCCGCAATCGGTGCCGGCGAGCACATTCTCGCGCCCGACCAGCTTGGCGTAGCGGATCAGCCGCTCGGCGACGAGGTCGGGGTGCTCGATGAAATCGGTGCAATGGCCGATGACGCCGGGCACAAGCGTCGCGTCCTTGGGCAGCTTGACCTCCTCGAAGACCCGCCATTCGTGCTCGTGGCAGGGGTTCGACGCCTCGATCGAGTAGCTGCCGGCCTTCACCCGGAAGATCAGATCGACGATGTCCTTGAGCGGGATGTCGTCGTGATGCGGCCCGTGGAAGCTGCCCCAGCAGACGTGCAGCCGGATCTTCTCCTTGGGGATGCCGCGCAGCGCGTGGTTCAGCGCGTCGACCCGCATCCCGGCATAGGCGCGGTATTCCGCGACCGACATGCCCGGCAGGCAGTTCCAGCCGTCCGGCAGATCGGGATCGTCGATCTGCAGCTGGAAGCCGGCATCGACGATCGCCTGGTACTCCTCGTGCATCGCATCGGCAATGGCGAAGACGAACTCCTCGTCGCTCTTGTAGTGCTCGTTGCCCATCCAATGCTCGATGGTGCCCGGCGTATTGGCCGGCAGGAAGGCCTCGGCGACGGAGACGCCGCTGACCGCCTTGCGGAAGTTGTCGAGATCCCTCTTGAGATCGGCCTGGCCGATGTAGCGCAGCTGGTCGACGCAGATGTTCACCGTCGGCGTCTGCCCGTCGCGCCGCCGCGGCCGGGCGATGAAGTACTCGGCGAATTTCGTCGAGTCGCGCGCCGTGATCTCGAGCCGGCGGTGGCCGGTGGCCGGCCGCGTCTCGAAGCCGGTCAGCCGCGTCCGCGCGTAGTCGGTGAAATTGAATTTCGAGAGCTCGCCGTCATTGACGCTGTCGAGCCCGATGTCGGCCTGGTGCCGCACGACCTCGGCGACCGCCTCGGCGAGGCGCCGGTCGAGCGCCGCCTGATCGACGTCCTGGCCGCGCGACTTGGCGACCACCATGTCGCGGAGATCATCGGGCCGCGGCAGGGCCCCGGCATGCGTCGTCAGGATGCGGTCGGTACTGTAGATCATCGCTGTTCCTCTCCGGGGCCTCGCCCGCCGTCATTCGTTCCAGAAGAAATCGCGGACCTGGACGTCGATCGTGCGCAGCGGGTCGTCGGCGATGCGGACCCCCTTCTTGTGGGCGAAGACGATCGGCAAGTCCGAGATCGGGTAGATGTAGTTCATGGTATTGACCCGATCGACGCCGCGTCGGTAGTCGGCGGTGCGCTTCGCCGGGTCGAACTCGCGGCCGCCGGCTTCCTGAGCCGCCTTGATGACGGGATCGTTCCAATAGTTGCGGTTGCCGGCGAAGAAGAAGTCGAAGACCTCGCTCATGTCGGGCTGCGTGCCGAGCGGGCGGAAGCCGACGAAGGCGGTCAGCTTGCCCTCGCCGCGCAGCCGCACGTAGAGGGCCAGCGGCAGCGTCCTGACGCTCGCCCGGATGCCGACCTTGCGAAGCTGCCCGGCGACCGCCTCGGCGATCTCGCGGACGGGCGCATGGACCGACAGCTCGAGATCGATGCCGTCGGGAAAGCCGGCCTCGGCAAGCAGCTTCTTCGCCTGTGCCGGGTCATAGCCGGGCGGGGCGGTCGAGGAATCGCAGGCGACGACGGCCTTGAGACAGATTCCGTCCAGCATGTCGGCGATCTCGCCGCCGGGAATGACGGTGCGGGCAAGCTCCTTGCGGTCGATCGCCATCATGAAGGCCTTGCGGACGCGCTGGTCGGTCATCGCCTTGTTGTCGGACCGCCCCGTCGCGTCGAGCGTGATGTAGAGCAGCATCCCATGATGCTTCGGCGTGATCTGCGTATCGGGGATCTGCACGAGATCGCGCGCCATGTCCGCCGAGACGTTGCGCAGCACGTCGATATTGCCGGTGATGAACTGGGCGATCTGGGTCTGGCGGTCGGGGATCGGCGTCACGATGATGCGCTTGATCGGCGCGCGGTTCGGGCCGTCCTTGTCGTAGTAATCGTCGAAGCGCTCGAGCACCATTTTCTGCTGATCGAGCGCGGTGACCTTGTAGGGGCCGGTCGCGATCAGCCCGGCGTGGCCGTAGTCGGACTTGACCGGCAGCTTGCTCAGCACCTTCGAGTCGTAGATGTAGAACTGATAGGCGATCGTCTGGAGATCGGTCGGAAACGCATGCTTGGCGGTGATGCGGACGGTGTAGGGACCGGTCTTCTCGACGCTTTCGACCCAGTCGTACATGTCCTTGTGGCGCAGCGGCACGCCGGGATCGGCGTTGAAGCGGACGGTCTCGACCACATCGTCCGCATCGAATTTGTCGCCGTTGTGAAATGTGACGTCGTCGCGCAGCTGGAACTCCAGCGTGCGGTCGTCGATCCGCGTCCAGGATTTCGCCAGCCGCGGTACGAATTTCTGTGCCCGCTCGTCATAGTTCAGCAAGGTCTCGTAGACCGTCTGATAGAAGACCGCGGCTTCCTCGATCGGGAATTGATAGGGGTCGAGCGTGCTCCACCAGTCGGTCACCGCCATGCGCAGCGTGTCGTCGGATTTCGCCGCCGATGCCGGCCCGGCGAGTACCGCGAGCACGCCGAGCGCCCCGATGAGTCCGGCCCCGATCCTGGCCATCGTCGCCTCCCAAATCTTATGCGTCTTGTGGTCAGCTTCTCCCGGAACCGCGCGACGGGGCAAGCGCAATCGCCCGCCGCATGAAGTCGACGAACACCGCCGCGATCTCTGCCTCGTAGGGTGCCCATTCCTCGAAGGGAATCAGCGGCACGTCCTGGTCGGTGATCGGCAGCGCGTGCAGCTCGCTCCCTGGGATCAGCTCGTGCGCGGCGCGGCCGCTGGTGCTGGCGTGGATCTTGTCGTTGCCGGGGATGACGACGACCGGCACGCGGATCTTGGCGAGCTCCTCGGCGCTGACGCCCATCACCGGGTGGTGCGCGCCGCTGACGAAATGCGACCGCCAGCGCGACATGACCTCGATGTACGCGGCGGGGTCAATGGCGAGCAGCCGTTCCCGGTTCGCCGGGTTGGCGGTGATGCGCTCGCGGTACTGCTCGGTGTCGCAGACCGCCGCCATGCCGCCTTCCTCGGCGGCGCGGATGAACTGGCCGTAGTAGTTCTCGGGCAGGCGCCCCGCGGCGAAGGCCCCACCGGTGACGCGCAGCAGCGTCAGGCCGCGCACTGCGTCGGGATGGCGCAGGCACGTCAGGATGGCGAGCCGCGCCCCCGACGACGAGCCGCCGACGAAGGCGGGCAGGGCGCCCTGCTGCGCCAGCAGCGCATGCAGATCGTCGGCCCAGATCTCCTCCTCGCTGGCGCCGCCGCCGATCACGATGTCCGAGGCGCCGGTGTTGCGCCGGTCGTGCAGCAGCACGCGAAAGCCGGCGGCGGCGATCTTCTCGGCGAGCGGGACGAGCTCCTGGTGGCCACGGCGCCCGCCGCTGACCAGCGCGAGGAACGGGCCGCGGTCGCCGACGATGCGGTAGGAAAGCGCGACGCCGTGAAGCGTGGTGATCGGCATGAAGAACCTCCCTGGGGCGAACTGTTCTTGATTGGAAATGTGCGCAGGACCAATGCGCGAAGCATAGACCGACGCCGGCGACGGCGCGCGACCATGTGCCGGAACATACTCCTGCCAGTCGAGGCGCAAGTCGATGGCCATGTCGAGGACGCAGAGCCAATGACGGAGGTCAGAGGCTCCGACGTGAATGCGCGGCGAACGGTGCCCCCCTCAGGATTCGTTCATCGTCATCGGCTGCGGCGCTGCGCCCCTGTGGCGGATTTTGCGCCGGCGGGCCGCGAGCTGGTTCAAGGCCTCGATGGCGATCGAGAAGCCGATCGCCGCGTAGATGTATCCCTTCGGCACGTGGAAGCCGGCGCCGTCGGCGACCAGCGCCATGCCGATCAGCAGCAGGAAGCTGAGCGCCAGCATCTTGACCGTAGGATGCCGGTTGACGAAGGCGGCGAGCGGCGACGAGGCCGCCACCATGATCGCGACCGCGATGATCACCGCCGCCGCCATCACCCAGAGCTCATTGGCCATGCCGACCGCGGTCACGACGCTGTCGAGCGAGAACACGATGTCGAGTACGACGATCTGCAGCACGACGCTGGTGAAGCTCGGCGCCCCTCCGCCCGTCGCCGCGTGCGACTCTTCGCCCTCGAGCCGCTCGTGGATCTCGGTCGTCCCCTTGTAGAGCAGGAACAGCCCACCCGCCATCAAGAGAACGTCGCGCCACGACACTGCATGGCCGAGTACCTC
>JAQGID010000108.1 GCA_028291405.1 Rhodospirillales bacterium
GCGTCCGTGGCTCCCCTTCGACGTGGCCCATCACAACCCTCACTGTCCGCCACACACAGTGAATCCCATCCGATGCGATTTGGGAATCGGGCTCGAAAGAATTTTCACACAGGCTGGAACGCGGGGATCCATTCGTCCGCGGTCTCAGGCAGCCGATAAATGGATCCCGCTTTCGCGGGGAAACAGCTACTCGGCGCTGGTGAGCTGAAGCCGGGAGGCCGAACCGCCGCCGCTGTGGACGCCGAGCGTCACGATCCTTGCGGCGATCGTCGCCGTGTTCGTCGGATCGCCTCCGGTGCCGGGATTGATCGGATAGGCCGGGAAGCACGACGCCGCCACCGCGAGCCGTAGCCGCTCGCCGAGGCCGATCGTGGCGCAGGTCGCACGCATCGGCACCACGATGGCGTTGGCGAGGTCGGTGCCGGATTTTACGAGGCGATAGCCTTGCGCCAACGGAATCGACTGGCCGTTCGGTAGGACGCGACAGAGAACGCAGCTGACGTCGAAGCTCGGGGCATCGCAGGCGAGGAACAGCTCCGCTGCGACGTCGCCAGCGAGGCGCAGCTCGGCGTCGAGCGAGGACGTCGTGAAGGTCAGGACGTCGGGCCGCGCGTCGACCGTCGAGCGATCGGCCGGACCGTTCGGCGTGCCATAGGCGCCGCCGACTGAAGGAACCGGCCGCCAGGGGTCGTGCACGATGAAATCGCAGGAAGCGTCGGCCGGTGCCACGACCTCCAGGGCACCCTCGGTCTCGTCGATCGAGGCCCGTCCGTCGCCGGCGAGATAAAGCGTCGTCCGCGACTCAGGCCAGGCGCCGAACTCCCGCCAGGCATTGCGCCCCATGTCGAAGAGCCGCACGGCGGGCTCAGTGAGCAGCCCGGTGTCGATGCCTTTCAGCCAATGATCGAACCAGCGAATCTGCAGCTGATCGATCCGGCCGACCGCGTCCGGTCCGAAATCGCGCCCGGCGAGTCGGCGGCCCCAGGGGAAATGCGCCCAAGGTCCGACGACGATCCTCGTCGTCTCCGGATTGGGCGCGGCGCGGTCGCGGAAGCCGGCGAGCGTGCCGGGCAGGTGTGAATCGTACCAGCCGCCGATGAACAGCATCGGCAGGTCGAGGGTTTCGCGAAAGGCGCTCGGCGAAATGCGGCGCCAGTAGTCGCAATCGGCCGGCCGGTCGAGCCATTCGCCATAATGCGTATGGTGAGCGTGTTGCGTCATATACGGCGGGCGGGCCGCGATCGGCGTGTTGACGGGCAGGGCGCGCGCCGCCTGGAAGAATGCATCGAAAGCTGCGGTGTCGCCGGCCAGCCGCGCCGTCTCGGCGCCGATCTGGGTCGCCCAGCCGAGGCCCGCCTGCAGGCAGAAGGCGTCGTTCTCGTATGCCCAGTCGGTGCGGAGATCCCAGCCGATCATCGCCGGGGCGAGCGCCTTCAGCGCAGGGGCGTCACCGGCGGCGGCGAGCAGCTGGTCGGTGCCCTGATACGAGAACCCGTACATGCCGACATTACCGCTCCCGCCGGCGAGGGAAGCCGCCCAGGCGACGGTGTCGGCGCCGTCGGCGAGATCGTTGGCGAAGAGCTCGAAGGTGCCTTCAGAGGTGCCGCGGCCACGCACGTCCTGGATGACGACGATATAGCCGCGCGCGGCGTACCAGCTGGGATGCGCGTAGCAGATCGTCGAGGCGATGCGGCGCCCATAGGGCTGCCGCATCAGCAGCATCGGGCACGGTTCCGTCGTCTCCGGCCGATAGACGTCGGCATCGAGCCGGACGCCATCGCGCGTCGTCATCGACGCGGTTTCCGGCGGCCTAACCCTGAGGAGCGGGCGATCCGGCGCGTCGCTCAATTCTCGCGGCCGACCGCGCTCTCGTGCCATTTCCGCAGCAGCAGCCGCTCGAGCGCCGAGAGTCCGAAGAAGATCAAGATGCCGAGCACCGAGAGCAGCAGCAACGCCGCGAACATCCGCGGGATGTTGAGGCGGTTCGCCGATTCGATGATGCGCCAGGCGAGGCCGGTTCCCGTCCCGGAACCGGCGACGAACTCAGCGACGACGGCGCCGATCAAGGCAAGTCCGCCGGAGATCTTCATGCCGCCGAGCAGATAGGGCAGAGCGCTGGGGAACTGCAGCTCCTTCAGCCGCTGCCAGCGCGAGGCGCGGTAGAGGTCGAAGAGATTCTGCAGATTATGGTCGACGCTCTTCAGTCCGAGCGTCGTGTTCGAGAGGATCGGGAAGAAGGCGACGATCGTCGCGAGGATGAGCAGCGCCCGCTCGACATGGTCGAGCCCGACCCAGATGATGATGAAGGGCGCGATCGAGACGATCGGCGTCACCTGCAGGATCACCGCATAGGGGAAGAGGCTGATCTCGAAGATGCGCGACTGGGTGAAGAGGATCGCGAAGGCGACGCCGATGGCGAGCGCGACGAAGAAGGCGGCGAGCGTCACCTTCAGCGTGTTCCACAGCGAGACCGAGAGCGTCTGATAGTCGTTGATCAGCGCCTCGGCGATCATCGATGGCGGCGGTAGCACGAACTTCGGCACGTGGTAATACCGGACGAAGAATTCCCACGCCCCGACGAAGACGATTCCGAGGACGATCGGGACGATGATGCGGACGGCCGGTGAGGGGTTGCCCGAGCTGCTGGGGCCGGCCATCGTCAGTGCTCCTCTTCCGCGCCGGCCATGGCGCGGCTGAGCTCGGCCGAGGTCGTACGGCAGAACTCGTTGTATGTGCTCGAGGTGCGGAACATCTCGCCGCGGGGATAGGGCGCGTCGATCGCGAGATCGGCGACGATCCGTCCCGGCCGCGCGCTCATGACGACGATGCGGTTCGAGAGATAGACCGATTCATAGACGCTGTGGGTGACGAAGATGACGGTCCATTGCTGCGACTGCCAGAGGCCGAGCAGATCGTTGTTGAGCCGGATGCGGGTGATCTCGTCGAGCGCCGCGAATGGCTCGTCCATCAACAACACCTGCGGCTTGACGACGAGGGCGCGGGCGATCGAGGCGCGCATCTTCATGCCCCCGGAAAGCTCGCGCGGATAGGAGCCGGCGAATTTCTCGAGCCCGACCATCGCCAGCACCTCGGTGACGCGGCCCACGGCCGCCCGCTTGCCGACGCCGGTCAGCTTCAGCGGCAGATAGACGTTCTCGAAGACCGTCGCCCAGGGCATCAGCGTCGGCTCCTGGAACACGAAGCCGAGGTCGCGCTGTGGCTCGCCCTTCGCGTCGTAGCGCGACTGCGGCCAGTCGATGCTGCCTTCCGACGTCGAGCCGAGCCCGGCGATCATCCGCAGCAGCGTCGACTTGCCGCAGCCGGAGGGGCCGAGCAGGCTGACGAACTCGCCCTGGCCGATCGACAGATTGACGTCGGTCAGCGCCAGCGTGCCGTTCTGATAGGTCTTGCCGACGCCGGCGAGGCTGATCAGTGGCCGCCCACGATTGGTTGCCCCGCTCACGGCGGCGGCACGGCGCAGGACCGTCGGGACTTCGGTCATGGTCATGCCTGGGAAACGAAGCTGCGCATCTTGCCGGGGTTCATCAAGCCGTAGGGGTCGACCTGATGCTTGAAGCCGAGCTGGTCGGCGTCGGCGCGCTTGTGCCGCGTGCCGTCCTCGAGGGTGACGACATGCGGATCGGCGATCGAGACGCTGCGCGCTTCGTGCATCGCCAGGATCTCGCGCAGCCGCTCGGCGGTCGTATAGCGGATGAGATGGAGGCCCGAGGCGGTCGCCTGGCCGGCGTAGCGAATAAACTCGAGATGCGGCATCAGCTCGCCGGCGAAGAGCGCGCCGATCTCGGCGATCTTCTCGAGGAGACCGCTGGCGGGGAAGAGCGATTGGAGATAAGTAATATCCTTGTCAATCTTGAGCGCCTGCAGGGTGGTGTGGTTCCAGGTCAGCTCGTACACCGGCCGCGCTCCCGGTCCCTCCTCGCTCGGTGCCGAATAGCTGATCTCGCCGCCATGCGCCGCGACGAGCGATTTGAGCGGTCCCAGGGAGGCCTCGGCGACCATCGCGACGAGAATGCTGCGACCGTCCGGGCACTCGTCGCGGAACAGCTTGAAATAGGCGGGGATCGGCCAGGCGATCGGCGTCACCAGCTTTTTCACGATGCCGTCGGCGAGCGCCAGCGCATAGCCGCAGGATACGGCGGCGGCGAAATCGTCGAAGGCGATGATCAGATCGACCCAGGGCAGCGCCGGGGCGAGCGGCATCTCGAGCGCGGTGATGATCCCGGTAGTGCCATAGGCGTGGTTGACCGCATTCGCCTCGCGGTCGCGCAGCTCGATGACCCGCGGCTCGTCCTCGAGCGTCACGATGCGGGCCGCCAGCACGTTCCCGGGCTCGCGCAGCCCGCCATAAGTGATCGAGCCGATGCCGCCGGAGCCGCCGGCGACGAAGCCGCCGATCGTCGCGGTGCGCTTCGTCGAGGGGTGCATGCGCAGCTCGCCGCCCTGCGGCCGCGTTTCGGCGTCGATATCGACCAGCTTCTTGCCGGGCTGGACCCGCATGATGCCGCCGGCGATGGATTCGATTCGGTCCAAGGCCGTGACGTCGAGCACGATGCCGCCGGCAAGGGGCACCGCCTGGCCGTAATTGCCGGTACCGCCGCCCCGCACCGTGATCGGCACGCGATGTTTCGTGCAGGCGCGCGCGACGCGGACGATCTCGGCCTCGTCGCACGGGCAGACGATCAGATCCGCCGACTTGCCACGCAGCTGCTCCTTGAGGATCGGGCTGTACCAGAAGAAGTCCCGCGATTTCAGACGGACGACCGCCGGCTCGTCGATGACGTCGATGCCGGCAATGTCAGCCAGGAAGCCATGCAGATCGTAGGACGGTGCTGCGATCGATGCCGGTGCGGCCATTGTCTCTCTCATGCCCCTGATATCAGCAAGGCGCGTGCCATCGCGGCGAGACGCCGAAAATCAGCGGCTACTCGCTGCACGGCAGGCCAAGGCTTTTCCGGCGATCGCAGGACTCCGTCATTGCGAGAAGTGAAGCGACGAAGCAATCTAGCCGCCGCCATTCCTGGATTGCTTCGCTCCGCTCGCAATGACGGACAAAGGAGGCTATCGCGGCCACCGCCGTGCTTCGCGCGCTTGTTCCGGGAATGGGGAGGGACGGCGCATTTTGCCGAATTAGTGCACTTCGTGCCTGCCATTTAGGCGGGGGCACCAAGCAGCACCGCCCAATCCTCGTCGTCGATCGGAACCTGCTTTCCCGAGCGGATGAGCTCGGCAAAGCCCTCGTTCGGCACCATTACCGTCATGCAATAGAGCCGCGTCGAGCCGGTGTTCTCGACGACGTGGATCGTGCCCGGCTTCAGCAGCAGCGAATCGCCGGTGCGCACGGGGACGAGCTCGTCGCCGCAGAGCGCCTTGCCTTCGCCATGCAGGACGTAGAACATCTCCTGCGCTTCATGGTGGACGTTTGGCGGAGTCTTGCCGCCGACGTCGAAGATCTCGATGGCGAACAGGAATTTCGCGCCATCGGCTGGGTCGAAGACCAGCACGAGGCGGTTGGTGTCGCCCGGCGAGATGCGATAGGCGCGATAATCCTCGCGGCGCCGGGCGATCATTGCGCGGCCGCCGCGATCGCCGCCGATTGCGCGACGAAGCCGAAGCACTGCTTGACGTTGTAGACCGTCGCGTCGTGGCAGAACGCCGGGGAGGTCGTGGCGGCGCAATCCTCGACGAGGACGCAGTCGTAGCCAAGGAAATTCGCATCCTGCAGCGTGCAGAGGACGCATTGGTCCATGTTGACGCCGCCGAACAGCAAGGTCGTGACGCCGAGGTTGCGCAGGATGCTGTCGAGCGGCGTGTCCCAGAAGCCGCTCATGCGGAACTTGTCGATGCGGATGTCGCCGGGCGGCGGCGCCAGCTCGTCGACGATCGCCGCCGCCCAGCTGTCCTTCTCGAGTACCGGCTCACCGATCTCGGGGAGCGGATCGCCGAGCCCGACGCCGCTGCCGCTCGGCTTGTAGACGTGCAGCAGCGACGGGCTGAGGTTGAGGAGATCCGGCCGGTTCCCCCAGTTGACCCAGAGGATCGGGACGCCGCGGGGGCGCAGCGCCGGCAGAAGGCGCCGCAGCGGCTCGATGGGGCGCCGCGCCGCGCTGACGTCGACGCCGATATGGTGCAGCCAGCCGCCCGGCGTGCAGAAATCGTTCTGCATGTCGACGACGATCATGGCGGAACGCGCGAGGTCGATGCGCAGCCGCTGCGGCTCGGCGTCGAACTCGATCGGCACCGGCGTGAGCGGCCGGCGCACGAGATCCGCCTTCCGCTCGGAGACATGCCAGCGGTTGGCGGGGCTTGAACCGAGCGGCAGCAGCGTCATTCGAAACCCTTGCAGGAGACCGGTTCCATTGCCGATGCAACACGCAAACCATGTGCCAAGATCCGCAGGCGTTCGGGGTTTGGCACGGCGCTTGCTGACCGGTGTCTCAGGTTCGGCGGGAGCGCGCCCGGTTAAGGATCCCGGTTAAGGATGATGAACACATGAGCAAGTTTCCCCGCCCCCTGTGGCAGGAAATGACGACGCGGGATTTTGCCGCCCTCGACAAGGACCGCGCGATCGCCGTGCTGCCGGTCGCGGCCGTCGAGCAGCACGGGCCGCATCTGCCGGTCTGGGTCGATTCCTGCATCAACCAGGGGATCGTCGAGCACGTCCTGCGCCAGCTGCCGGCTGATGTGCCGGCGACCTTCCTGCCGATGATGCCGATCGGGAAATCGAACGAGCACACCGCCTTTCCCGGGACTTTGACATTGTCGGCGGAGACGCTGATCCGGCTGTGGACTGAGATCGGCGAGAGCGTCGCCCGCGCCGGGATCCGCAAGCTCGTCATCCTGAACAGCCACGGCGGCCAGCCCCAGATCATGGACATCGTGGCGCGCGACCTGCGCGTCCGGCTGAAAATGCTCGTCGTGACGCTGAATTACTGGGGCCTCGGCAAGCCGCCGAACCTCTTCCCGGACAGCGAGAACCGCCACGGCATCCACGGCGGTTCCGGCGAGACCTCGATGATGCTCTATCTGCGGCCGGATCTCGTGCGCGAGGACCAGCGGCAGAATTTCGTGCCGGCATCGATCGAGATCGAGCGTCGGTATCGCTATCTGCGGCCGGAGGGCAGCGGCGTCGGCTTCGGCTGGCAGACCCAGGATCTCAACCCGCTCGGCGCCTGCGGCAACGCGCTCGACGCCGATGCCGAGCGCGGGCGCCAGATCGTCGAGCAGGCGGCAAGCCGCTTCGTCGATCTGCTGCGCGAGATCGACGCCTATCCGCTCGCCTCGCTCGATGCCGTGCCGCAGCTCGGCACCGAGCGAGGCTAGGTGGGTCTAAACGCGGCGAGCGGTGGGTGACTTCGCCGCGTTCCACGCCGCGAGAACGTCGTGCGGTTGATTGTTCGCCGGGTTCATTGCGTTGTCGTAGCCGGGAGCCTTGGCGGTCAGCTCGATGACGTAGCCGTTCGGATCGCGGAGATAGATCGAGCGGATGAACTCGTGGTCCACGATGCCGCGCGTCTCGATTCCCGTGGCGCGGCCCTTCTCGAACATCGCCTCGAGCTCGCCCGGCTCGACCTCGAGGGCGATGTGCAGATCGAAATCGTGCTGCTCCTTGAACTCGAAGGATTGTTCCGGCACCTCGAAGAAGGCCAGGAAGGAGCCGTCGTCCATCCGGTAGAACGTGTGCAGCAGCCGCGTTCTGCGGCCGGTCTGGGTCTCGTCGAGGCCGAGGGCATGTGTCAGGGGCAGCCCGAGGAAATCCTCGTAGAATTTCCGGGTCTCCTCGGAGTCCCGGCAACGATAGGCGTTGTGATGCAGGCCTTTGATCATGGCGACATCTTTCTCTGGCGGTGAGGGTCGGCGCCGGCGTGCCGCGGGCAGCCGCGGCAATCGCTTACGCGGTCTGCCGCGGCTGGGTGTGAACGGCTGCGACGAGCGCGTTCCATGGACCATGCGTCTGCGCCCAGGACGGTCGCGCCTTCATCGTGCTCATCCAGCGCGTGATGTTGGGGTAGGGGCTGATATCGAATCCGACGAATTCCGTGATGGCGATGTAGCAGCTGCCGAGGTAGTCGGCGATCGTCAGCTCCGGCCCGCAGAGAAAGCCACCGCCGCCGAGCCAATGCCGGTCGAGGATAGCGAGCCGACCTGCGGCCCAATCCTCGCTGCGGCGGCGCACGTCGGTCTGGGTTACCGGATTGGTGAAGCGGTAGTGCGGTAGGATCTGCGGATAGACGACGCCGTAGCCGAGGTCCCGGTAGAGGCCGGTATTGAACCAGTCCATCGCCTCGTTCACCCGTGCCCGGGCCCGCAGACCGCCGGGATAGGTCCGCGAGCCGGTTTTCTCGCCGAGATACTTCAGAATCGCGGAACCCTCGGTGAGGATGAAATCGCCGTCCTCCAGCGTCGGCACACATTGGTTGGGATTGAGCGCCGTGTATTCGGGACGCTTGGTGTCGCCCTGCACGATGTCGACGGTGACGATCTCGTGGGCGGCGTCGTGCTCGGCGAGAAATAAAAGCAGTGGCCGCGACGTGGTCGAGATCGGATCGAGATGGATCTTCATAGCTGTCCTCCGCGCCCGCGTTTCGAGGCGGCGAGGTTGCGCAGGGTGAGCTACGGCGACGTTTCGACGTCGCGAAATCGCGTTACGATGGTAGCGAACCCGATGCTTGGTTAATTGCCAGCGGTCTTCGTATCGTGGAGTCCGAGGGTGCGGCCGGGAAAGCCGGCGGCGTCAAAATAGTGGGTCGTGCCGACCAGCTGATATTGCAGCACGGTGCGTTGGCCGTTCTTCGCCGGCTCCGAGCGCATCGTCTTTGTGACGAAACGCGGCGTCTTGCCGCCCGGCATCGCCTCGCTTGCGACGCGGCCGAGCAGGGTGCCGTGCGGCTTGATGTCGAGACCGAGGATATGGGCGATGGTGCGGCCGACGTCGGCGTTGCTCACCGGCGCGGGATCGACGAAGCCGGATTTGAAGTCGGGGCCGATCGCCGCCATGAAATTATAGGTATCGGCCCGGCTGAAGCTGCCGTGCATCCCCTGACCCTGCTGCAGGACCGAATCTGCATTTTCGACCGTACAGTTGGTCGGCTGGTCGCAGCCCGTCGTCAGGCTGCGGAAGTTGACGACGATGGCCGGATGCGGCGGCACCGCCTTGCCCTGGAAGTTGATCGCCCCCAGCGGCAGCGTGCCGGCGAATTTTCCGAGCGTCTCGTCGACGAAGATGCCGCTGACGTAATCCTGCGCCAGCAGCGCCTCGACGGTGCGGCGGGCGAGCGCCTTGTCGCGGCTAGGCAGATAAACGAGATCGGAGCCGCCATTGGCTGCCACGACGATCTGCGGCTGCGCCGGGTCGGCACCGATTAGCCCGTTGCCGGATTTCGGATGCGCGTTGTCGCCGACCGCGGCGTTCTTGCTGTCGGGGTCGAACAGCGGCAGCTTGAGGGCGGTGGCGATGTCGATCGCCAGCACGCCGGGCGGCATCATGCGGGGAGCGACATCGGCATAGGTCTGGCGGGCAGCGGCGCTCGTCTTGCTCTCCTTCGAGATCGTCGAGAAGCCGTGGTCGGCGGCAACGACGATGTCGGTCGTCTCGGCGAGGCCGAGCGTCGCGAGCGCTTGCCGCAGCCGCGCGAGGTCGTCGTCGGCATTCTTGATCGCCGCCAACGAGGTTGGTCCGTTTATGCCGGGCGTCAGCTTGCCCAGGCTGTCGCCCTGGTTATGCTGAGTTCCGTCAGGGTCCCGCGACCAGAGGACCATGACGAAGGGCTTGTTCTTCTGCTTGAGCAGCGGCAGGACGACCTTGGTCGCGACGTCCGTGAAGTAGTCCTGCTGAACGGTGTTCGGCGTCGTCGTCCCGGGCGTCGTCGCGTTGCCCGACTTGCCGTTCTCGCCGCGCGATGGTGCCGCCGTGGGCAGACCGGCGGCGGCGAGCGCCTCGGCGACCGGCGGGGCGAGCGGGATGCCGTTCGGCGAGCCGGTCTGATCGTCGATGACGATCGTCGGCGCACCGGTGCGGTCGGTATGGTCGAAGATCAGCGCCGGGCCGAGCTTGCCGACCGCCGCGGTGCCGAAGCCGGCGTCGCGCGCCGCCTTGAGGATCGTCGTCTCGTCGAGGTAGTCGCCGCCGAACAGCGTGTCGACCTCGCCGAGCACCGGATTGCTCTCGAGGAAGGGCGTGACGCTGCCGCCCGCGGCGGTCACCGGCTTCCCCGTGTAGATCGTGTTGCTGAAATCGCCGGTGTCGCCGAGGTAATGGCCGGTCGCCATCGCCGAGGCATTCGCCGTCGTGAAGGTCGGGAAGAGCGAATGGCTGTTCTTGAAATTGACGCCCTGGTCGCGGAGCGCCGCCATGGTCGGCGCGTTCTGCGGCGTGACCATCAGGGCGCGGAGACCATCGGGGACGAAGAGCACGACGTTGTGCGGCCGATCGGCCGCCATTGCCGTGAGGCTGGCCAAGGCCGTTACGCAGCTCAGGCCGAGGCCGGCAAACCAATATCGCATCGTCGCTCTCCCCCATTCGCCCCGCTCGGGGCGGCGCACGATAGCGACGCTCTGGGACAGATTTGTGACACTGTCGGTCAGCTCGGACGCGTGAGCGTGCGCTCGACCGCGGCGCGCCAGCCGGCATAGCGCTCCTCGCGCTCGTCCGCCCCCATCTGCGGCTCGAACAGGCGCTCGCGCCGCCATTGCGCCGTCAGCGTTTCGCGCGAGCCGTAGAGTCCCGTCGTCAGACCGGCGAGGTAGGCAGCGCCGAGCGCCGTCGTCTCGGTGACGACCGGCCGCTCGACTGGGACGCCGGTGATGTCGGCGAGGCATTGCGCCAGCCAGTCGTTGGCGACCATGCCGCCGTCGACGCGCAGCGCCGCATGCGCTGCCCCATCCGCCGCCATCGCGTCGAGCAGATCGCGGGTCTGGAAGCACGAGGCTTCGAGCGCGGCGCGGGCGAGCTCGGCGATGCCGGTCTCGCGCGTCAGCCCGATGATGGCGCCGCGCGCGTCCGGGTCCCACCATGGCGCGCCGAGGCCGGTGAAGGCGGGCACCAGGTAGACTCGTTGCGCCGGATCGGCCTCCGACGCCAATGCCGCGGTCTCCGCCGCCGTCGCGATCAGCCGCAGCCCATCCCGCAACCATTGCACCGCGGCGCCGGCGACGAAGATCGAGCCTTCGAGCGCATAGGTCGCGACGCCGTCGAGCCGATAGGCGAGAGTCGTCAGCAGTTGGTGCGCCGAGCGGACCGGCGTTGCGCCGGTGTTGAGGACGATGAAGCAGCCGGTGCCGTAGGTCGATTTGATCATGCCGGGCGCGAAGCAGGTCTGGCCGACCGTCGCCGCCTGCTGGTCGCCGGCCATGCCGGTAATCGCGACAGGGGCGCCGAGGAAATCTGCGGTCGTGGCGCCGAACTCCGCGCAATTGTCGCGCACCTCGGGAAGCAGGCCGCGAGGAATGTCGAACAGGGCGAGGAGCTCGTCGTCCCAGTCTTGGCGATGGATGTCGAAGAGCAGCGTGCGGGCGGCGTTCGTCGCGTCGGTGGCGTGCACGGCGCCGCCGGTCAGCCGCCACAACAGGAAACTATCGACGGTGCCGAAGGCGAGTTCGCCTCGCTCGGCCGCCTGTCGCGCCCCTGCGACGTGGTCGAGCAGCCAGGCGATCTTGCCCGCCGAGAAATACGGGTCGATGACGAGCCCGGTCTTGGCCGCGACCGTGGCGCCGTGGTCCAGGGCGTTGAGCCGGCCGCAAAGCTCGGCCGTGCGGCGGTCCTGCCAGACGATCGCCGGGCCGACCGGCCTTCCGCTGGCGCGCTCCCAGACGATCGTCGTCTCGCGCTGGTTGGCGATGCCGATTCCGGTGAGGTCGCGCGCGGTAAGCGCGGCGCCGGCAAGGACGTCGCGACAGGTTGCGACGACGGCACGCCAGATCTCCTCAGGGTCGTGCTCCACCCAGCCCGGGCTCGGATAGGATTGCAGCAACTCGCGCTGCGCCGTGCCGCGCGGCGCCCCCGCGGCGTCGAACAGCATTGCGCGCGTGCTTGTCGTGCCCTGGTCGATCGCGAGGATGAATGCGGGACGGGTCATCTTGCGCCATCGGAGAAACGCCCGAGCCGCACCGCGGTCTGGCCCGGCGACAGGTTGCGCGAGGGCATGATGAGGATGCAGTCGTCATACGGGGTGCGGATCTCGCGATCGCCGTCGTGGGCGATCAGCGTGCCTTGCCTGGGCAGGATCTCGAGCCCGGTGAAATCCTCGACGAAGGCGAAAGATGCGGTCGTGGCCGTGACCGTCTCGGTGACGGTGATGACACGCTGGGCAGCGGAGCGCGCGACGCCATGACGGGTTGCGAGCGCGGGATCGATCATCGCGAGCGCGGCGAGGAAGGCGAGGCTCGTCGCGATCGCGAGCTCGGCGGAGCTGCGCGACCAATGCTGGCCGCATTCGACGAGCAGCGCCGTCTTGGGCGAAGCCGGGTCGGCGAAGGCGGCGTAGTCGCGCAGCCGGGCTCCGGCGGCGTGGCCGGCATCGCGGACGATGTATTCCGGCATACCTACGGCCCGCGCCAGGGCCAGCGATTTGTCGAGCGTCCCGGCGAGCATCAGGGGAGCGGTCGCGTGCTGCATTGAGTGGATGTCGAGTAGGAAATCGGCGCGCTCGACCGCCGGCCGCAGCGCCCGCGCGCGTTGCAGCTCGCTGCTCTGGCGGGAGCCGTCGAGCGTCGCCGGGTCCCAGAGGCGGTTGAAATCCTCGGCGACGAACCGCGATGCCAGCGGCCGCCGCCGATCGAAGGCGGCAAAGGCCGCGACATTGGCGAAGCTCAGTGTCAGCGCGCCGCTCGCCGGCCGGATCGCGCTGCGGAACAGGAAATCGACGGCGATCGCACCGCATAGCTCGTTGCCGTGCGTCACGGCATTGATCATGACATGCGGCCCCGGCCGGCCGCTTTCGAGGGTCGTGACGTAGGGAATCCCGGTGTTGCCCTGGCGGTAGGGTGCGATGTCGGGTGGCGTCAGCTCGATGATCGTCCCGTCGTCGCGCAAACCCGGCCCCCGCCCTTGCGATGCGCCGTCAGATTAGGATGTGGCGGGCAAACCTGCCAGCGCGTCTTGCGGGATCCTGGCGCCGGGCGGGTCGGAGCGCCCGATTCAGAACATGTCGTCGATCGCGCACTGGTCGGCGACCTGCGCGGTGCCGCCGTGGACGATCGCCGAGCCGGCGTCGACCAGCGCCTGCAGCTGCATCGTGTAGTCGATGGCGCTGTGCTTGAAATGCTCCAGCTCGCCCTGCTCCATCAGCGCGCCGAGGGCATCGCGCGCGGTTTCGACGGTGAGCCGCAGCTGGTCGATGTTCCGCTCGAACTGCGCGCGGACCGGCGGGTCGACGTGGCCGTAGGCTTCGATGGCGAGCGGCGCGATGCCGAGACCGCTTTCGCGGAAATGCTCCTCATAGGTGCGAAAGTGCCAGCCCCGCACCTCGTCGAACATCTCGGGCATGTCCTGCAACATTCCGAGCAACATGATTACTTCGTTGAATGCATTGAAGTAATCGGTCGACAGGAAAGTACCGTCGTCGATCGTCGTCGGTGCGACGCGTGCCGCCAGATCGCCGTCCATGTCAGCCTCGCCCACCTGGTCCGCCAGGGACCGAACGCCAGAGAATTAACTCAAGGTGGGTTAGCAATCGGTGAAGGCCGCCCTGCGAGGAAGTCGAGGCACCCTTGCAGGATGTAAGCGGCCGCGGCGCTGTCGATCGTCGCGGCGCGGCGGCTGCGCCGCATGTCGGCGGCGATCATCTGGCGCTCGACGGCCGCCGTCGAGAGCCGCTCGTCCCAAAAGGCGATCTCGATCGGGAAGAGTTCCAGGAGGTTGTCGGCGAATTGCCGGGTGGACTGGCAGCGCGGCCCCTCGCTGCCGTCGAGCGAGATCGGCAGGCCGATGACAAGCCCGGCGACGCCGTGTCGCTCGATCATCGAGCGGAGCAGCGCCGCGTCGGCGCGGAATTTCGTCCGACGAATGGTTTCGAGCGGCGTTGCGATAATGTGGCGGGTATCCGACAGGGCGGTGCCGATGGTCTTCGTGCCGAGGTCGAGCCCCATCAGCCGGCGTCCCGACGCGCGCAGTTCCACAAGGTCGGCGGGGTTGCGAATAGCCATGACGGATGCTAGCTTGCGCGGCTCCAGATCCGCTCGAAATCGGGCCTGATGGCACGCCTGGTTGCGTGCCGGCGAAGGCCGAGGCTGCCGCGGGCGCCTCGGTAACGAGGAGACATCTATAGCATGGCTTTGGACAAGGCCACCGTGGCGCATATCGCCACGCTGGCGCGAATCAAATTGCCCGAGACCGAGCAGGGCCGCATCGCTGGCGAACTGTCGCATATCCTGACCTGGATCGAACAGCTGTCCGAGGTGAACACCGACGGGGTCGAGCCGATGACCAGCGTCGTGGCGATGACCATGCCGATGCGCGAGGATGTCGTGACCGACGGCAACCGCGTCGACGACATCCTCGCCAATGCACCGGAGCGGGCGAACGGCTTCTTCGTCGTGCCCAAGGTCGTCGAGTGAGGTGTTGGGGGAGATGACGAACCTCACCGATCTCACCATCGCCGAGGCGCGCGACGGGCTCGCGGCCAAGCGCTTCACCGCCCGCGAGCTGACGGCGGCGCATGTCGCGGCCGTCGAGGCCGTGCGGCCGCTCAACGCCTTCATCACCGAGACGCCCGAGCTGGCGCTCGCCCAGGCGGAATCATCCGATGCCCGGCTGCTACGCGGGGAGGCACGGCCGCTCGAGGGGCTGCCGCTCGCCATCAAGGACCTCTTCTGCACCAAGGAGGTGCTGACGACGGCCGCCTCGCACATCCTCGACGGGTTCAAGCCGCCCTATGAATCGACGGTGACGCAGAATCTGTGGGACGCCGGCGCCGTGATGCTCGGCAAGCTCAACCTCGACGAGTTCGCGATGGGCTCGTCGACGACGACCAGCTTCTACGGCCCGACCGAGAGCCCGTGGCGCCGCGACGGCGACAACCGCGCCCTGGTGCCGGGCGGATCGTCCGGCGGCTCGGCCGCGGCGGTCGCGGCGCGCGCGGCGCTCGGGGCTACCGGGACCGATACCGGCGGGTCGATCCGCCAGCCGGCGAGCTTCGTCGGCATCGTCGGGCTGAAGCCGACCTATGGGCGCTGCTCGCGCTGGGGTACGATCGCCTTCGCCTCGTCGCTCGACCAAGCCGGGCCAATGACGCGCAGCGTCCGCGACGCCGCGATCATGCTGAAGGCGATGGCCGGTCACGATCCCAAGGATTCGACCTCGGCGCCGCAAGCGGTGCCCGATTTCGAGGCAGCGCTGAGCGGCGACATTCGCGGCCTCAAGATCGGCATTCCGAAGGAATACCGGGTCGACGGCATGAAGCGCGAGATCGAGGCCCTGTGGCAGCGCGGCATCGACTGGATCAAGGACGCCGGCGCCGAGCCGGTCGAGATCAGCCTGCCGATGACGAAATACGCGCTCGCGACCTATTACATCATCGCGCCGGCCGAAGCTTCGTCGAACCTGGCGCGCTACGACGGCGTCCGCTTCGGTCTTCGCGTTCCCGGCAAGACGCTCGACGAGATGTACGAGCTGACCCGCGCGGAAGGGTTCGGCGCCGAGGTGCAGCGCCGCATCCTGATCGGCACCTATGTGCTCTCGGCCGGATATTACGACGCCTATTACCTCAAGGCGCAGCGCGTCCGGACGCTGATCGCCCGCGACTTCGCCGAGGCCTATAAGCAGGTCGAGTGCATCCTGACGCCGACGACGCCCTCGACCGCTTTCGCGATCGGCGAGAAATCGGACGATCCCATCGCGATGTACCTCAACGACGTCTTCACCGTGCCGGTCAATCTCGCCGGCCTGCCCGGCATCTCGGTGCCGGCCGGGCTCGGCGAGGACGGGCTGCCGCTCGGGCTGCAGGTCATCGGCCGCGCCTTCGACGAGGCGACGATCCTGCGCGTCGCGGGGGTGATCGAGCGCGCCGCGGGTTTCACGGCGCGGCCGCAATTCCTCGCCGGGAGATCCTGATGTCGCTCATCGAAGGCCGCACCGGCGAGTGGGAGGTCGTGATCGGCCTCGAGGTGCACGCCCAGATCATCTCCAACGCCAAGCTCTTCTCCGGCGCCGCGACGGCGTTCGGCGCCGAGCCGAACACCCAGGTCTCGCCGGTCGACGCCGGCTTCCCCGGCATGCTGCCGGTGATCAACCGCCGTTGCGTGGAGCAGGCGGTGAAGACCGGCCTCGGCCTGGCGGCGCGGATCAACCTCCACTCGGTCTTCGACCGCAAGAACTACTTCTACGCCGACCTGCCGCAGGGCTACCAGATCTCGCAATATCTGACCCCCGTCGTCGGCAAGGGCAGCATCATCCTCGACATGCCCGATGGCAGCGCGCGGGAGATCGGCATCACCCGGCTGCACCTCGAGCAGGACGCCGGCAAGAGCCTGCATGACCAGCAGGCGACCTCGACCTACGTCGACCTCAACCGCTCCGGGGTGGGGCTGATGGAGATCGTCTCGGAACCCGATATGCGGACGGCCGAGGAGGCCGGCGCCTATCTCCGCAAGCTACGCTCGATCCTGCGCTATCTCGGGACCTGCGACGGCAACATGGAGGAGGGCTCGATGCGCTGCGACGTCAACGTCTCGGTGCGTAAGCCCGGGGCGCCGCTCGGCACCCGCTGCGAGATCAAGAACGTCAACTCGGTCCGTTTCGTCATGCTCGCGATCGACTACGAGGCGCGACGGCAGGTCGAGGTGCTGGAGGACGGCGGCGAGATCCGCCAGGAAACGCGGCTCTTCGATTCCGGCCGCGGCACGACGCGGCCGATGCGCTCGAAGGAGAACGCGCACGATTACCGCTATTTCCCGGACCCCGATCTGTTGCCTCTGATCCTCGATCCCGCCTGGGTCGAAGGTATCAAGCGGACGCTGCCCGAGCTACCCGATGCCAAGAAATCGCGCTTTGTCCGCGACTATGGGTTGAGCGTCGAGGATGCCGGGGTCCTCGTCGCCGAGCAGGAATCCGCCGATTATTTCGAGGCGGTGGCGCGCGGCCGCGACGCCAAGCTCGCGGCGAACTGGGTGATGGGCGATCTGTTCGGGGCGCTCAATCGTCTCGGACGGAGGATCGAGGATTCGCCGGTTTCGGCCGCTGGGCTCGGCGAGATGATCGATCTCATCGCCGACGGTACGCTGTCCGGCCGCCTCGCCAAGGACGTCTTCGCCGGAATGGTCGAGACCGGTGCGAGCCCGGCTGCGATCGTCGAGGAACGCGGGCTCCGACAGGTCACCGATACGGGTGAGATCGAGACGGCCATCGACGCCGTCCTCGCGGCGAACGGTGACAAGGTCGCCGAGTACCGCAGCGGCAAGGACAAGCTGTTCGGATTCTTCGTCGGCCAGGTTATGAAGGCGACGCAAGGAAAGGCAAACCCGGCGACCCTGAACGAAATCCTGCGCAACAAACTGGCGGGCTGACCGGGTAACGATTCTAGCCCCTATAGAAGCACCGGCCAGGCCGCCTGGCCCTTCGTCGCCTCAAACGATTGCAGGAAGCCGCGACGTCGCTTCTCTCAGGCAGTAAATGAGCAAAAATTATGCAAGGCTGCACAAAAAATAGATGGCCACGGAAGGCGCTCGCGAGCGCGGCCTATAAAACGCGCGCTTGACCTTTCTGGCATGAACCATGCTTAAAGGAGTGAGACGGTCCGGCGACAGGCGCCGCACCCGCGTCAACGGGTAGAGTGAGCGATGAAGAAGATCGAAGCCATCATCAAGCCCTTCAAGCTCGACGAAGTGAAAGACGCCCTTCACGAGGTCGGGATCAAGGGCATCACGGTGACCGAGGCCAAGGGTTTCGGTCGTCAGAAGGGCCATACCGAGCTCTACCGCGGCGCCGAATATGTCGTGGATTTCCTTCCGAAGGTGAAGATCGAGGTCGTCATGGAGGATACCTTGGTCGAGCGCGCGATCGAGGCGATCCAGCACGCCGCGCACACCGGTCGGATCGGCGATGGCAAGATCTTCGTCAGCACGATCGACGAGGCGATCCGCATTCGCACCGGAGAGCGCGGCGCCGACGCGATCTAGCTGACGCGGGACGACGGGACACGTAGAGTACGGCGCTCGGAACGAGGCCGAGCGGACGAGTCTGCATCGCCGCCCGGCGGGCGGGCTTGTCCGCATATCCGCGGCGATGTATGCAGCACCATTAAACCAATCCAGGAAGAGAGACGATGTCAGACAGCAAATCAGTCATGGCGATGATCAAGGAGCATGACGTCAAATACGTCGACTTCCGCTTCACAGATCCGCGCGGCACCTGGCACCATTTGACGCACCATGTCCGCACGGTCGACGAGGATTTCCTCGCCGGCGGGGTGATGTTCGACGGTTCCTCGATCGCCGGCTGGAAGGCGATCAACGAGAGCGACATGGTGCTGATGCCGGATTGCTCGACCGCGGTGCTCGACCCCTTCGCGGCACAGACCCAGCTGATCATCGTCTGCGACGTGCATGAGCCCGGCACCGGCCAGCCTTATGCGCGCGATCCGCGATCGACCGCGAAGAAGGCCGAGGCCTATCTCGCCTCCTCCGGGATCGGCGATACCGCCTATTTCGGTCCCGAGGCCGAGTTCTTCGTGTTCGACGACGTTCGCTTCAAGAACAGCATGAACACCTCGTTCTACGAGATCGACAGCGAGGAAGGCCCCTACGTCACCGGCAAGTCGTTCCCGGACGGCAACACCGGTCATCGCCCGCCGGTCAAGGGCGGCTATTTCCCGGTGCCGCCGGTCGACAGCACCAACGATCTGCGCGCCGAGATGCTCTCGGTCATGCTCGACATGGGTCTGCGGGTCGAGAAGCACCACCATGAGGTCGCCCCGTCGCAGCACGAGCTCGGCGCCGAGTTCGATACGCTCGTCAAGAGCGCTGACGGCATGCAGATCTACAAATACGTCGTGCGCAATGTCGCCCACCAGTACGGCAAGACGGCGACCTTCATGCCGAAGCCGATCAAGGGCGACAACGGCTCCGGCATGCACGTGCACCAGTCGATCTGGAAGGAGAAGAAGCCGATGTTCGCCGGGTCGGGCTATGCCGATCTGTCGGAGATGTGCCTCTACTACATCGGCGGCATCATCAAGCATGCCAAGGCGCTCAATGCCTTCACCAATCCGACGACGAACAGCTACAAGCGGCTGATTCCGGGCTTCGAGGCGCCGGTGCTGCTGGCCTATTCCTCGCGCAACCGTTCGGCCTCTTGCCGCATCCCCTACGTGGCGAGCCCCAAGGGCAAGCGCGTCGAGGTGCGCTTCCCCGATCCCGCCGCCAATCCCTATCTCGGTTACGCCGCGATGCTGATGGCCGGGCTCGACGGGATCCAGAACAAGATCCATCCCGGCGACCCGATGGACAAGAACCTCTACGACCTGCCGCCGGAAGAGCTCAAGGACGTCCCGCAGGTCTGCGGCTCGCTCCGCGAGGCCGTCCAGTCGCTGCAGGCCGACCATGCCTTCCTGCTCAAGGGCGACGTCTTCAGCCTCGACCAGATCGAGGCCTACATCGAGCTGAAGTGGGAAGAGATCTACAAGTTCGAGCACACGCCGCACCCGATCGAGTACGAGATGTACTACAGCGTTTGATCTAACCCGCAGAAACCCTCGGTTCCCGAGCCGTCCCGAGGGTGACTGTGGGCTTGGTGTGTGGACCCGTCAAGGCGGCTAGTTACGAGAAGCCCTGTCAGGAAACTGACGGGGCTTTTACGTTCTCGAGCGCGAGGGCGGGGCTGATCCCCTAGTGGTTCGGGTGATTGACGAGTGAGACGCCGTCCGAAGTTAGGAGCCGGGAAAATTTTTACCGCGATCATGCGTCCCCTCTGCCGTAAGGGCGGGGAGGAGGGTTGACCCCGTGCCGGCCCTCCTTCTCGCCGGCCCCGGCACTCTTGGCGTCACTCGCGTTCGTGCTGATTTGAAGCGCCTGACGAACTGCTTCTATCAATCGACTGCGGAAGCGTCGCGCCGCTCGCCGAGCTTCGCCGGGACTCGATCGCGGCCAACAGATCCTTTACAACGTAAGGCCCCGCCGGAGGCAAGGAAGCGGCTGGCGCTGGCTGTGTCCACCAGAAGGTCCCTCCCGTAGCGAGTTCGGCGATGCGCCCGCCATTGACCCCGAAATACGCGGCGATGTCTGACTGACGGTCACCGCGCGCAAGCATTCCCTTCGCGATCTTCGCATCGTCTTCGTCGAGTGCGATCCCTGCCGCTGCTGCCTTACTCATCATGGCTTCTCCTCAGGTCCGGCAATGATGCCTTCCTTCGGCCGCGCACCCGGACGATGCGCGGCCGACGGTCCCCTTGGATGCTTTATCCGACGCGTGCGGTCAGCGTGTCGTCGAACGTGCCGTCGAGTGGCAAGGAGGGCGAAGCGCTCGGCAGTCCACGGACGCGGGCGTACCCCTCAGACGATGGATTTGTAAGCGCAGCAAAGATGGCGTGTGCCGTTTCTTTGGGGCCACCGAGAGAGAAGGTGCCTTTGGGAGTAAACTTCCCGGCGATGCCTTCCCAGGATTTGCCGCGCATCCAGTTTACCGCCTTGAGTCCTTCTGCCAACTCTCGACATTTGAGGCGCCGCGCCTCGGGATCGGTGATGTGCAGGACTTGATGGCCGACCGCACCCAACGCTGCAAGGATGGAAGGAGCGGCTACCACGTTGTTCTCTCGATCGAGGAGCATTGGGCCAAGCGCGTCTGCCAGCGCAGAGAACCAGTCGACCGCGGCAGCTTGGACGCTAGGCACATCTTTTTCATCGATTTGGACCGGTCGTGCGCCGAACTGCACGCCCATGATGCCTTTTGCCAGCGTCACGCAAGCCCCTCGCAGCGAGGCGATGGTCGTGACCTCTTCATCGGTCGCTCGTAGCTGACGGCGCACCTTGTTGACCCGATTGCGGAAGAACGGCACCTGTCGCTCGACTTCTCGAGTGACCTGAGTGATCCGGTCGCGAGCATCCATCCCGATGCTCAATGCGGCGTTGGGCTTGACGCCGAGCGCGTTGAGATCGTGGAAGCTCTGCCGCGCCCACATCTGATCTTTGCCGTGGCAGACATAGATCGGGACGAACTCCTGTTTTGTTGCTGGTTCGATGTTAGCGGCTTCATGGCGAGCCGCGAGTTGCGTTTCACCATCGATCGCGGTCAACCGCTGATCCCATGGGATTTGGATGAACCCGGTGCCGTCGGGCCGATCGTCCACCTCGAGCTTTTGCTCGCTATAGAGAGTGATGACAGGCGTCAGCCCATCTTCGCCGCTGTGTAGGCCGACGATATACTCTGAGTACGGGGAGACGTTCTTCTTCTTCGCGCCTTCGAAGAGGCGCTGTACCTCCTCGCGGACGCCCAGGAGATCCTTGTGCTCACGCAGAAAGCGCCAGACGTGCTGCACGTCGACATCGCCCAGGCGCGCCGCGATCAGCGGTCCGTTCCAACGGGCGTGACCGGCCGGCACCGGGTCATCGAGAACCGCCAGGATGCGC
>JAQGID010000110.1 GCA_028291405.1 Rhodospirillales bacterium
GCGTCCGTGGCTCCCCTTCGACGTGGCCCATCACAACCCTCACTGTCCGCCACACACAGTGAATCCCATCCGATGCGATTTGGGAATCGGGCTCGAAAGAATTTTCACACAGGCTGGAACGCGGGGACCCATCATGCCGATATCGCGTGGGCGGACGAATGGGTCCCCGCGTCCGCGAGGAAAACGATGGGTGGGGGATCGTGATAGAATTGCGTCAGGGCGTGAGCTAACGCCTGTCAGGCGTTGCCGCGATCCTCGCGCCAGATGCCGAGCTTTACCTGCGCGGTGCGGTCGGAGAAGCTGAAGAGGGTCGCGTCGTCGTCGCTCTCCAGCCGGTGCGGGACCCAGCAAGGGATGGCGAAGATGTCGCGCGGCCTCCAGCTGAGGACGATGGCGTCGTCGCCGTCGCCGATGATCGCGCGGCCGCCGCCCTCGACGACGGTATAGACGGTGTTCTCGGTCGTGCGGTAGGGGGTGCCGGAGAAGCCCTTGGGCAGCAGCTGCAGGAAAGTCGAGATCGTCGGCATCGCCGAGAAGCCGCGGGTGGGATCGATGTATTCGAGCTTGAGCCCGGCGGCGGGGTCCCACTCGGCGGTCCGCCGCAGCTGCTCCAGCGCTTCGCGCGAGCGCTCGTAGGGGTAGGAGAAGATCGGCGATTCCGGCTTGCTCCAGCTCTCGCCCACCGGGCGCATATTGGCGCCGTAGCGGGCGAGGCTGTCGCCGGGTTGGCGGCGCTGCGGCTGGCTGTCGTCGGGGTAGGTTTCGAAGAACATCGCGCCGAAGAGGCCGAGCATCGGGATGTCGAGCCCGTCCATCCAGACGACCGGCCCCGCCCCTTCGTGGCCGTGGTCGTGCCAGGTCATCGACGGTGTGATGATGAAGTCGCCCGGCTTCATCACCGATTTCTCGCCGCTCACCGCGGTATAGGCGCCGTCGCCCTCGATGATGAAGCGCAGCGCCGAGGGCGAATGGCGATGCGCCGGCGCGACCTCGCCGGGGAGGATGAGCTGCAGCCCCGCATAGAGCGATTCGAGGATGCGATGGCTGCCGCCGAGCCCGGGGTTCTCCAGCGTCAGGACGCGGCGCTGCGCCTCCTTGGCGGTGATCAGCGGGCCGGCGTCGAGCAGCACGGGCCGAACCACCCGGTCGTAGTCCCAGAGATGCGGACGGGCTTTCACCTGATCCCGCGGCAGCGGAGGTACAAGACGCGTCGTCCACAGCGGCGACAGATCCATCGCTCCGACGCGCGCGTAATATTCCGTGCGTGTTTGATCGCTCATGGCGCTTCAGATCCCTTCGGGAGCCTCGGCCCCCGGAGTTCTCAGAGACAGGCCCGCGATATTCATTATGCTATACCCTTGACGCCATACCACCATCGAGGTCAAGCGATGTCCAGCGGCCGCACATCTTCCTTCGACGCTCTCCCGAGCCGAGTTACGGGCCTCGCCGTCGCGATACTGATCGCCCTTTCCGGCATCGGCGCCGAGGCTCGTGCCGACCCGCTTGTGGTCATGAGCGCGGGCGCCGTCGGCGGCGCGCTGAAGGATCTCGCCGACGATTATACAAAGGCGACGGGTACGAAGGTGACGCTCGTCTTCGGCAATGTCGGCATGATCCAGGACCGGCTGAAATCCGGCGAGACCGCCGATGTCGTGATCCTGTCTGCGGCGGCGATCGGCGCGAACGAGAAATCGGGTGGGCTCGCGGCCGGCAGCGTCGCAACCCTCGGCCGCACCGGGATGGGCCTCGCCGTCAAGGCCGGCGCGGCCAAGCCCGACATTACGACGCCAGCATCCTTCAAGGCGGCGCTGCTCGCGGCGAAATCGATCGCCTATTCCGACCCGGCGGGCGGCGGCTCGAGCGGCATCTATTTCGACGGGCTCATCCAGAAGCTCGGCATCGCCGACGAGATCCGCCGCAAGGCGGTGCTGATCCGCGGCGGCTCGGCGGCCGACTGGATCACGTCCGGCGAAGCCGAGATGGCCGTGCAGAACGTCAGCGAGCTGATGCATGTCGCCGGCGTCCAGCTGCTCGGGCCGTTTCCGGCGGAGTACCAGAACGAGGCCGTCTATACTGCAGGCGTTTCGGCAAAGAGCGCGCAGCCGGAGAACGCGCGGGCTTTCGTCGGCTACATAACCAGGCCTGACGCGGCAGGCGTCTGGAAGGAGGCGGGGTTCGAACCCTAACGCCCGGCGACGAGATCGCGGATGCGCGCAACGAGGCGCGCCTCGTCCGGTTGCGTCAGCTTTTCCAGCGTCCGGCTCATCGGGATGGGCACGTTTTCGCCGGCTAGCCTTGCGACCGGCGCGTCGAGCCAGTCGAAGGCCGCCTCCTGGATCGTCGCCGCGATCTCGCCGGCGATGCCGAATTGGCGGCTGCCGCCGTCGACGACCAGCGCCCGGTTGGTGCGACGCACCGAGGCGACGATCGTCTCGACGTCGAGCGGGACGATGGTCCGCGGGTCGACGATCTCGACCTCGATCCCTTCGGCGGCGAGGATCGTCGCGGCCGCCAGCGCGACCGGCACCATGCGGCCGATCGCGACGATGGTGGCGTCGCGGCCGCGCCGCTTGACCTCGGCCTGTCCGAACGGCACCAGATATGGCGCGCGCGGGATGTCGCTCGTCGCGCCGTAGAGCAGCCGGTCCTCGAAGATGACGACCGGGTTGTCGTCGCGGATCGCGGCGGCGAAGAGTCCCTTGGCGTCGTAGGCGGTCGCGGGAATCGCGAGCTTCAGCCCCGGGACATGCGCGATCCAGGCGTAGAGGCTCTGCGAATGCTGCGGCCCGAGGTTGGCGCCGATCCCCATCGTCGTGCGCAGCACGAGCGGGACGCGGAACTGGCCGGCCGACATATAGTGGATCTTGGCCGCCTGGTTGACGAGCTGATCCATCGCCAGCGTCACGAAATCGCCGAACATGATCTCGACGATCGGCCGCAGCCCGGTCATCGCGGCGCCGACCGCGACGCCCATCGTCGCCGATTCCGAGATCGGCGTGTCGATCACGCGCGC
>JAQGID010000144.1 GCA_028291405.1 Rhodospirillales bacterium
TCGCGGCGGTGCTCGACGCCTCGATCGCGCGGCCGGATCCCGGTCGCGTCTACAATGTCTGCGACGACGAGGCGGCGCCGCCGCAGGACGTCGTGACCTTTGCCTGCGATCTCCTCGGCGTCGCCAAGCCGCCGCCGATCCCGTTCGAGACTGCGGCGCTCTCGGCGATGGCGCGCAGCTTCTACGATGAGAGCAAGCGGGTCGACAACGGCCGCATCAAGCGCGAGCTGGGCGTCGTCCTGCAGTATCCGGATTATCGCAGCGGGTTGCGGGCGATCCTGGCCGGCGAATCGGCCCAGGCGCATGACGCGGCGCGATCACGCGAGTAGGCGCGGCGTGGACGCGGTACCGCCCATGAAGTACGGGCACCGCGCTGGGCCGCCGCATGGGGCCGGGTGGGCAAAACCGACGATTGGATGAGACAGTCGCGGTGCGGCGGGTTATGTTATGCGTACGGCGGGTCGCGGCTTCATCGTGACCGAGCGGCCGGATCTGGCGTCAAGCCACGGTGGCCCGCGGCCCTCGAACAGTCGTTCGGGAGGTACGGACATGTCCATCAGAAACCCCATCGAATGGGGCGCAGACCAGATCAGGCTCGCCAACATGGTCGTCGGAGCGGCCGGCCACTCGCTGCAGCATGCCGAGGATCGGGGCACCGCGGGCCGGCCGGCGGTGCGCCGCATCGGATTGGCGGAGCTCTGGACCGCGCTCGCCCGCGGCGCCGACGATTTCGCCGCCTATCGCACCGACGTCATCTTCCTCTGCGTCGTCTATCCGATCGTCGGCATCCTGCTGGCACGGCTGGTATTCGGCTACGAGATGCTGCCGCTGCTGTTCCCCGTGGCATCGGGTTTCGCGCTGGTCGGCCCCTTTGCGGCGATCGGTCTCTACGAGATGAGCCGCCGCCGCGAGCAGGGCATCACCCTCGTCGCGCGCGACGTGGTCGAGATCGTGCATGCGCCCGCCTTCGGCGCCATCCTGGTGCTCGGCGCGTTGCTGGTGGCGATCTTCCTCCTCTGGCTGATCGCCGCGCAGATGATCTATATCGCGACGCTCGGGCCGGAGCCGCCGGCGTCGATCGCGGCCTTCGCCCACGACGTGCTCTCGACCCCGGCAGGCTGGGCGCTGATCGTCGTCGGCATCGGCGTCGGGTTCCTCTTCGCCGTGCTGGTCCTGGCGATCAGCGTCGTGTCGTTCCCGCTCCTGCTCGATCGCGAGGTCGCGCTCGGGACGGCCATCGGCACGTCCTTCCGCGCCGTGACCGAGAACCCCGGCCCGATGGCCGTCTGGGGGCTGATCGTCGCGGCAGCGCTCGTCGTGGGATCGATCCCGCTGTTCATCGGACTGATCATCGTCATGCCGATTCTCGGGCATGCGACATGGCACCTCTATCGCGCCGTGGTGCCGCGCTAGAGAAATGCGCCGGCTGGAGGCGGGGCGTTACAGCAAAGCCTCCAGCGTCGCGTGCAGCAGCGCCAGGTCGGCCGCCGTCGCAAGCCGGTGGTCGCCGTCCTTGAGCAGCGTCACCGCCACATCGCGTCCGGCGATGTGCTCGGCCAGGCGAAGGCTGGTCTGCCAGGGAACGTCAGGGTCGCGCAGCCCGTGCAACAGGCGGACCGGGCAGGTGATCGGCAGCGGATCGCGCAGCACGAGCTGCTCGCGCCCCTCCTCGATCAGGCGCCGCGTCACGACGTAGCCGACGGGATCGTATTCCGAGGCAAGGGTGATCCGGCCGTTGCGCAGCAGCGCCGCTTTCTGCGCTTCCGGGAAGCCGGCCCACATCAGATCCTCGGTGAAGTCCGGGGCGGCGGCGATCCCGACGAGGGCGGCGACGCGTTCCGGCCTTGCCTTGGCGGCGAGCAGCATCAGCCAGCCGCCCATGCTCGAGCCGACGAGGATCTGCGGCCCTTCGGTCAGCTCGTCGAGGACGGCGACGAGGTCGGCGGCCCAGCGCCCGATCGTCGCCTCGTCCCAGCGCCCCGGCGACGCGCCGTGCGCGAAATGGTCGAAGCGCAGATACGCCTGGCCGCGCGCCGCGCAAAACGCGGCGAGCGATTCAGCCTTGCTGCCGGTCATGTCGGAACGGAAGCCGCCGATGAAGACGATACCGGGCGACTTGCCCGGAAGAGTGCGGTAGGCAATGGACGCGCCGTCCTCGCGTGCTAGTATCCCCCGCTTCTCGCCGCCTGCCTGGTTTTCCATCGCAAGATCCGCAAAGATGACAATCGACGCCTGTTCTAGCACCCGGATTTCGTTCTAACACCGGCGATGACGGAGCAATCCCGGCCGCCGCGCGTGCTGCAGATCGTGCCGCGCCTCGTCAGCGGCGGTGTCGAGCGGGGCACCATCGAGATCTCCGCCGCGCTCGTCGCCGCCGGCTGGCAATCCTTCGTCGCCTCGGCCGGCGGCAAGATGGAGCATGAGCTGACGCGACATGGCGCGACGCATGTGACGCTGCCGCTCGCCTCGAAGAATCCGATCGTCATGCGGCGCAACGTCAAGCGCCTCGCGGCGCTGATCGAACGGCTCGACATCGACATCGTCCATGCTCGCAGCCGCGCGCCGGCATGGAGCGCCTGGGCCGCGGCGCGTCGCACCGGCCGGCATTTCGTCACGACCTTTCACAACGCCTATGGCGCCGCCACCGCCCTGCGCCGGCGCTACAACTCGGTGATGGGTCGCGGCGAGCGCGTCATCGCGATCTCGCATTTCGTCGCCGAGCATGCGATCGCGACATATCAGCTGCCGCCCGAGAAGGTGCGGACCATCCAGCGCGGCGTCGACCTCGCGCGCTTCGACCCGGCGCGGGTCAGCGCCGAGCGGCGGATCCGTCTCGCCGAGGCGTGGCGCCTGCCCGACGACCGGCCGGTGATCATGCTGCCGGGACGGCTGACGCGGTGGAAGGGACAGCTCGACCTGATCGAGGCGGTGGCGCTCCTGGGGCGGACCGACCTGCGCTGCCTGCTCGTCGGCTCGGACGAAGGGCGCCCGACGTTCCGCCGCGAGGTCGAGCAGGCGATCGTCCGCAAGAACCTCGGCAGCGTCTTCCAGATCATCGAGGATTGCGACGACATGCCGGCGGCGCTGATGTTCGCCGACGTCGTCGTCTCCGCCTCCAACCGCCCGGAAGGTTTCGGCAGGGTCATCGTCGAGGCGCAGGCGATGGGACGGCCGGTCGTCGCGACCGATCATGGCGGCGCGCGCGAGACGGTGCGGCAAGGCGAGACCGGCTGGCTGGTGCCGCCCGGCGACGCGGCCGCCCTAGCGGCGGCGATCGCCGAGGCGCTGGCGCTCACGCCGGCGGCGCGGCAGGAGCTTGCCGAGCGCGCCGCGGGCGTGGCGCGGCGCGAGTTCTCGACCGACCGAATGTGCGCCGCAACGCTGGCCGTCTACGAGGAGCTCCTCTTTCCACAGGCGAAGCGGGACGCCGCCGAGAGCCGGACATTGGACGCGGGATCGGACGCGGCGTGATCGTGCGCGCTCCGTTCGAGCGTATCCTCGTCATCAAGCTCGGCGCGCTCGGCGATTTCGTCCAGGCGATGGCGCCGGCGGCGGCGATCAGGGCGCATCATCCGGACGCCGAGATCGTTCTCCTGACCGGCGCCGCCTTCGCCGATCTGGCGCGCCGCGCCCCCTATTTCGACGAGGTTTGGATCGACGAGCGGCCGCGGCTCGTCGCCCCGGCGCAGTTGCTGGCGCTGCGCCACCGCCTGCGCACCGCGGCCTTCACGCGCGTTTACGATCTCCAGACCAGCGATCGCTCGAGCTTCTATTTCCGGTTGATGGGACCCGGACGACGGCCGGAATGGAGCGGCATCGCACGGGGGGCCTCGCATCCGCATGACAACCCGCGGCGCGACCTCATGCATACGATCGAGCGTCAGGCCGAGCAGCTCGCGCGCGCCGGCATCGCGGCGACCGGGCTGCCGAGCGTCGCCTGGGCTGCTGCCGACGTCGCGCGTTTCGCTCTGCCCGAGCCCTTCGTTATCCTGGTGCCGGGCGGCGCCGCGCATCGCCCGGAAAAGCGCTGGCCGGTGGCGCTTTACGCGGCGCTGGCGCGGCGCATCGCGGCGCAGGGCGCGATGCCGGTCGTGGTCGGCGGCGCCGACGAGATGACGCTCGGCGCCGCGATCGCGGCCGACTGCGCCACGGCCTGCGATCTCACGGGCGACACCAGCCTCGGGGAGATCGTCGGCCTCGCCCGCCGCGCCCGTCGGGCGATCGGCAACGATACGGGTCCGATGCATCTCCTGGTCGCCGCCGGCTGCCCGGCGACCGTGCTCTATTCCGCCGCCTCCGATCCCGCCCTGACGGCGCCGCGCGGCGCCGTCGTCACGATCCTGCAGCGCGACGACCTCGCCGCGCTCTCGGTCGAGGAGGTTGCCGCGACGCTCGCCATGGACTAAATGCAAGTCATGCAGCCAGAAAACCAATTCGGATCGAGCGCCGCCAGCGGAGCGGCCCCCGTCACCATCACCTTGCCGGACGGCAAGACGCGGGAATATCCCGGTCCGGTGACCGGCGCGGAGATCGCCGCCTCGATCGGGCCCGGCCTCGCCAAGGCGGCCGTGCTGATGAAGATCGACGGCGAACTGAAGGATCTCGCGACGCCGGTGGCGCGCGACGCCAGGGTCGCGATCGTGACGCGCGACCAGCCGGAGGCGCTTGAGACGCTGCGTCACGACGCGGCGCATGTCCTCGCCGAGGCGGCAAAGGAACTCTATCCCGACGTCCAGGTCACCTTCGGCCCGTCGACCGAGACCGGCTTCTATTACGATTTCGCCCGCGACCAGCCCTTCACGCCCGAGGATCTCGAGAAGATCGAGGCGCGCATGCACGAGATCGTCAAGCGCGACGAGACGATCTCGCGCGCCGTCTGGTCGCGTGACGAGGCCGTCGCCTATTTCAAGTCGATCGGCGAGAACTACAAGGCGGAATGGATCGGCGAGATCCCGAAGGACGAGGAGATCAGCGTCTATCGGCAAGGCGGCTTCACCGACCTCTGCGTCGGGCCGCATCTGCCCTCGACCGGACGGCTCGGACAGGCCTTCAAGCTGACCAAGGTCGCCGGCGCCTATTGGCGGGGCGACGCGCGCAACGCCCAGCTGCAGCGCGTCTACGGCACCGCCTGGGGCAGCGAGAAGGACCTCGCCCAGTACCTCACCATGCTCGAGGAGGCGGAGAAGCGCGACCACCGCCGTCTCGGCAAGGAGCTCGACCTCTTCCACCAGCAGGAGGAGGCGGTCGGCAGCGTCTTCTGGCATCCCAAGGGCTGGCGCCTGTGGCTGACCATCGAGAATTACCTGCGCGGCCGGCTCGAGCGCGCCGGGTATGTCGAGGTCAAGACGCCGCAGCTGCTCGACCGCTCGCTGTGGGAGGCCTCGGGCCACTGGGAGAAGTTCCGCGACGCCATGTTCGTCGCGCAGAGCGCCGACGAGCGGATCCTCGCGGTCAAGCCGATGAGCTGCCCCGGTCACGTCCAGATCTTCCGCCAGGGGCTGAAGAGCTATCGCGAGCTGCCGCTGCGTATGGCCGAGTTCGGCTCATGCCACCGCAACGAACCGTCCGGCGCCCTCCACGGCATCATGCGGGTGCGCGCCTTCACCCAGGACGACGCGCATATCTTCTGCCGCGAGGACCAGGTGACCGCCGAGAGCATCGCTTTCTGCGAGCTGCTGCTCTCGGTCTATCGCGACTTCGGCTTCACCGACGTCAAGGTCAAGTTCTCCGACCGGCCGCCGGTGCGGGCCGGCTCGGACGAGACCTGGGACCGTGCCGAGGCCGGTCTCAAGGCAGCGGTCGAGGCCGCCGGCCTGCCCTATGAGATGAACCCCGGCGAGGGCGCGTTCTATGGGCCGAAGCTGGAATTCGTGCTGCGCGACGCGATCGGCCGCGACTGGCAATGCGGCACGCTGCAGCTCGATTTCGTGCTGCCGCACCGGCTCGAGGCGTCCTACGTCGGCGAGGACAGCCAACGCCACGTGCCGGTCATGCTGCACCGCGCGATCTTCGGCTCGATGGAGCGCTTCATCGGCATCCTGATCGAGCATTACACCGGCAGGTTCCCGCTCTGGCTGGCGCCGGTCCAGGCGGTGGTCGCGACCATCACCTCGGACGCAGACGACTATGCCGCGGAAGTCCGCGCCGCCGCCGACGCCGCGGGGCTGCGCGTCGAACTCGATACCACCAACGAGAAGATCAACTACAAGGTCCGCGAGCATAGCCTGGCCAAGATTCCGGTCATGCTGGTGGTCGGCAAGCGCGAGGCCGAGCAGCGCACCGTCGCCTTGCGCCGTCTCGGCGGCAAAGATCAAGAAATCCTTGCGCTGGACGATGCCATCGCTAGATTGACTGCCGAGGCGGCCACCCCACATGGGTGATGTCTTGACGCGCGCCGAGACGGCAATGGGCCGTTGCCGAGAGCGCACGTACATGTTTTGCAGGAGGAATTAAATAGCCAGACCGCCGATGAATTTCACGCCGACGCGCGACGGACCGCGCGTCAACGAAGAAATCGCCGTCCCCAACGTCCGTCTCGTCGACGAGAACGGTGCCATGATCGGCGTCGTCCCCCGCAACGAAGCGCTCGCGATGGCTGAAAAAGCCGCGCTCGATCTCGTCGAGGTGGCGCCCGGCGCCGACCCGCCGGTCTGCAAGATCCTCGATTACGGCAAGTTCAAATACGAGGAGCAGAAGAAGAAGAACGAGGCGCGCAAGAAGCAGAAGGTCATCGAGGTCAAGGAGATCAAGCTGCGTCCCGGCATCGACGAGCACGACTACGACGTCAAGATGCGCAGCATGGTCAAGTTCATCGAGGAAGGCGACAAGGTCAAGGTGACCATGCGCTTCCGCGGCCGCGAGCTGACCCATCAGGATCTCGGCATGAACGTGCTGATGCGTGTCAAGGGCGACCTCGACGAGATCGCCAAGGTCGAGTCCTTCCCGCGCATGGAAGGCCGCCAGATGATCATGGTGGTCTCGCCGAAATAACGGCGAAAGGCGTCAGGCTCGGCCGCACCGCGGGCGAGCCGTCATTCTCATCGAGACATTCGGGAGCGAGAGAGGCTGCCGGCGCCTAGCCCTAGCTGGCGCGTCGGGCGATGCCCGCCGCCGCGACCGTCAGCGGCGGCTCCTGGGGGAAGGCGCCCGGGCGGCCGAAGTGATAGCCCTGGGCATAGGTGATTCCGAGCTTCGCGAAGCCGAGCGCATGCTCCTCGTCCTCGACCATCTCGACGATCGCCGCGACGCCGATCTCGCGGCAGAAGCTGGCGATGGTGCGCAGCAGGATGCGATCGCGGGGGTTGCGCAGCGCGGAGCGCGCGAAGGCGCCATCGATCTTCACGAAATCGACCTCGTAGCTCCGCAGATAGTGGAACGAGTTGGCGCCCGCACCGAAATCGTCGAGGCAGACCCGGAAGCCGCTGCCGCGCAGCGCCTGAATGCGGGCGTTGACCTCGTCGGCGCGGGTGATGACCGCCGATTCCGTGACCTCGAAGAGGATGCGCTTCGGCAGGTGGCGATCGACCTTGAGCATCTCGAACAGCGCGTTGGCGAAGATGCTGCTCTCGAGCGAGCGGCCCGAGAGGTTGACGGCGACGGGGACGCGGCCGAACGGATTATCCAGCACCGCGGCGATCGCCATCTCGCAGACGGCAAGGTCGAAATCGGCGATCAGCCGCACCGCCTCGGCGAAGGCGATCGTGCTCGCCGGCGAGTCGTTGTTCGTGAAGCGGGTCAGCGCCTCGAGGTGGTGGGTCTCGCGGGTGCGGAGGTCGACGATCGGCTGATAGACCAACCGGAAATCGCGCTCGCTCACCGTCGCGCGCAGGTTGGCGACGCGCGCCAAGGTATTCGCCAGCGCCTTGTCAAGGCCTTCGCGCAGGTTCGGAATCGAGAGATCGCCGTCGTCGCAGTCGGCGAAGCCGGTGATGCAATAGACCAGCGCGCGCGCCGCATCGGCGCCGCTCATGCCGTTCTGATCGAGGTTCATCGTCGCGCTGCGCAGGCTGACGCCCTTGCCGGTCGGATCGATCGCCTTGGTCAGTGATTCGACCCCCTCCTGGAGGCGCGAGACGTCGATGTCGTCGCGATGGAGCACGCCATAGCGGCCGTTGCCGAGCTCGCCGGCGGCATCGACGCCGAAGGCGCAGTTGTAGAGATAGCGCTCGACTGCGGCGGCGAGCCCCTGGCCGACCTCCTCGGTCAGGCGCGCCTGCAGCGCCTCGAGCTCGTCGATGGCGATCAGCGTCAGCTGATAGGCGCCGTTGGGCCCCTCGAGCATCCGCCGCGTCGCCGCATTGGCGAATTCCTGCTGCGAGAGCAGACCCATCGGCCTGCCCTCCAGCCCGTCCGGGGAGACCGCGACGCCGGCGGCCAGCGACAGGAAGAGCGACTCCTTGTTGTTCGGCAGGCGGCAGCCGCCCAGCAGCACCGGCGCATTGTCGCGCGCCAGCCGCAGCACGACCGGGACGAAGCGCCCCCCGCGCGCCAGCGAGCCGACGAGGGCGCGGGCGATTGCCTGGTCGGAGGCGCTGAGCAGATCGTAGAACGAGGTGCCGATGAGGTTTTCGCTGGCGCTGCCGTAGAGGTTCTGGGCGGCCCCGGCGACGAAGGCGATACTGCCGTCGGTCGTCACCTCGACCAGCAGATCGGCCGCCGCGAAGGCGAAGCCGACGAACCGGTCGCGCTGGCTCCGCACGGCGCTGATCATTGATTCCGCAGTATCGAGAGGCATGGCTCGAATGATCCAGACTGGCCGCGCCACCGGATTGCGGCAAAACGGGATCATCGGAGCAATTCGCTAAGCAACGATTAAATCGCGCCCCCCCCGGTAAATCGTGCACCCGGCCGTCCGAAACGTCCGATTCGGGCCGGCTACCAGCCCGAGGAGTAGATCCAACCCTTTCCGGTCATGCAGGCCTCCCATTTCCCCGACGCCTGCTGCTGGCAGTCGGCGCTGTCGCGGCGAAAGGCGCCATCGTCGGCGCCGTCCTTGTGCCAGTGGTAGAAGCCGCAGCCGGCGAGGGCGCACAGGGTCGCGACAACAACGATCATCCTCACCGTGAAGGCCTCCTTGTCGATTGCGGGGAACGCGCGGGCATCATCGGAGCGGCCAAAATACCATGATTAGTGGCACGCCGACGACCAGGACGATCATCGAGAGCGGCAAGCCGAGCCGCCAGTAATCGGTAAAGCGATAGCCGCCGGCGCCGAGCACCAGCGTATTGCACTGGTGGCCGATCGGCGACAGAAAGTCGCTGCCGGCGCCGACCGCCACCGCCATCAGGAAAGGGTCGACCTTGCAGCCGAGCTGGGTGGCGAGCGTCGCGGCCACCGGGCCCATGACGATGACCGCGGCGGCGTGGTGCAGCAGCGGCGTCGCCAGCATGGTGATCACCATGACGATTCCGAGCATGGCATAGGCCGGCATGCCATGGCCGAGGGCCGAGATCGAGCCGGCGATGAGGTCCGCGGCGCCGGTATCGCGCACCGCCTCGCCGACCGGAATGAGACAGCCGAGGAGGATCAGGATCGGCCATTCGATCGCCTCGTAGATCTCGTGCATCGTCAGGACACGGCAGACCGCAAGCAGCGTCGCCGCCGCCGTGAAGGCGATCGCCGCCGGGAGTATCTCGAACGACGACAGCAGAATGGCGCCGCCCAGCGCGACCAGCGGCAGGACGACCTGGCGCGGCTTGCCGAGGCGCAGGTTGCGTCCGGCCAGCGGCAGGAGACCGAGATCGGAGAGGCGCTCGGGCAGGGTATCGGCGTCGCCCTGGAGAACGACGACGTCGCCGGGCTGAAAGCGGGTACGCCGGAGCCGCGCCTGGATCCGCCCGCCGCGCCGCGACAGCGACAGCAGGTTGACGCCGTAGCGATGGCGCAGCCGCAGCGACGTCGACGAGGCGCCGACCATCACGGAGGCTTCGGTGACGATCGCCTCGACGGCGCCGAGCCTGTCGGCGGCCACCGGCTCGGGCCGCTGCTTGGCCTCGCTCGCCGGCTTGTCTGTCAGCTCCTTGCTGCCGATCAGCGCCAGCTTGGCTTCGCCGACGATCTGCTCCAGGAGATGCGGGTCGCTCTCGATCACCAGCACGTCGTCGGCATCGATCCGCCAGTCGCTGCGCGGCACGCTGCGGCGCGCGCCGCCGCGGATGACGGCGGCGACGGTCAGATTGTCCTGGGCCATCGCCTCGAGGTCGCCGATCGTCTTGCCGATCATCACCGAGCCCGCGGGGACGTTCACCTCGGTCGTGTAGCCGGCGATCTTGAACGCCGCCTCCGGCGGCGTCCTCGCGTGGCGGCCGCCCGGCAGCAGCCGCCAGCCGACGGTCAGGAAGGCGACGCCGCAGATCGCGATGCCGGCGCCGACCGGGGTGAAGTCGAACATCTCGAAGGGTTGGCCGACGATATCGCGCCGAATGCCGGAGATCAGGATGTTCGGCGAGGTGCCGATCAGCGTCGCCAGGCCGCCGATCAGCGAGCCGAAGGAAAGCGGCATCAGGATCTCGGAGGCCGATCGCTTGTTGCGTTCGGCGACCTGTAGCGCGATGGGCACGAAGATGGCGAGGGCGCCGATGTTCTTGATGAAGGCCGAGAGGACGGTCACCAGCCCGGCCAGGACGCCGACCTGCAGGTTGCGCGAGGTCATGATCGGGGCGATCCGCCGCGTCACGAGCTCGATGAGCCCGGACTTGCCGATCGCGGCGCTGACGACCAGCGCGGCGGCGATCAGCGGCAGCACCTCGTTGCTGAAGCCCTCGAAGGCGTGCTTCGCCGGCAGGACCCCGGTCAGGATGGCGGCGAGCAGCGCCAGCAGGGCGACGATATCGTAGCGCAGCCGGTCCCAGACGAAGAGCACCAACATGCCGCCCAGGATGGCAAAGATCAGGATCTGAGGCGTTGTCATCGGCCTGTCGGCGAAATTCCTTAAGGGAGGGAGATGCCGGGACGCGAAGGTAGCCCGAGCGGCGGAAAGCCGCCAAGCCGTTCGGCCGGAATCGGCGAGAAGGGAACGCGACGGTAGCCGGTTACGTTCCGCGGCGCGCGCGGGCGCGAACGATTTCCGCGAGGGAGCGTTTTCCGAAGGAACCCGGCGAAAGGGAGGGCGCCGCTCATGCTGTTGTCAGCGAGGTCGCGCCATGCTGTCCGCACTGCCGCACGCCGTCCCGAAGATCGCGCTTTTCGCGCTCGCGGCGCTCGCGGCAACGTCGGGGCCGCTTCGCGCCGAGGAGGTCGATATCGCCCTCGTGCTGGCGGTCGACGTCTCGGGCAGCATCGATACCGAGCGATTCAACATCCAGCGCGACGGCTATGCCGCGGCGTTCAGCAATCCGCAGGTGCTCCAGGCGATCGCGACCGGGTCGCACGGCGCCATCGCCGTCACCTTCGTGGAATGGTCCGGTCCCGGTCACGAAGAGCAGACGGTCGGTTGGACGGTCATACGCGATGCCGGCTCGTCGGCCGGCTTCGGCAGCGCGATCAAAGCAGCCGGCCGTGCCTACTCGGACTGGACGTCGATCAGCGCGGCGCTCGATTTCAGCGTCGGCCTGCTGCGCCGCAGCGGCTATACGGCCGACCGTCTGGTAATCGACGTGTCGGGCGATGGTCCGAACAACAGCGGGCGACCGGTCGAGCCGGCGCGCGACGAGGCGGTCGCCGCCGGAATCACGATCAACGGCCTGCCGATCACCGAGACGCAGCCGAACCTCGACGACTACTACCGCAGCAGCGTCGTCGGCGGCGACGGCGCCTTCGTCATCGTGGTCGAGGACTTCGACAGCTTCGCGAAGGGCGTGCTCAGCAAGCTGGTGCGCGAGATCGCCGATGCTCCGCGCAACCGTCGCACCCTCGCGTCGCTTCCCGCCGACTGATTACCGTTCGCCAGGATCGCCACTCGGTGCCGGCTTGACGCGGCTGGCTCCTTCCTGCTGTTTCTGACAGTCGATGCGGGACCCCGCGTCCGGCTTCCTCCCACCGGTGTACAGAGCATTGCCGCAAGCCACAATCTCGACCTCGACGTCGGCCTTTACGTGCTGGGCCGGCTATCTCGCCATGTGCCTCGGCATGTTCATGGCGATCCTCGACATCCAGATCGTCGCAACCTCGTTGCCCGAGATCCAGACCGGGCTGGCGATTCCGCTCGATCAGCTGAGCTGGGTCCAGACCGCCTATCTCATTGCCGAGATCATCGCGATCCCGCTGACCGGCTGGCTGACCCGCCTGCTATCGCTCCGCGTGCTCTTCCTCAGCGCCCTCATCGGCTTCTGCCTGGCGAGCGTCGGCTGCGCCGCGAGCGGCGGCTTCACGATGCTGATCGCGTTCCGGGCGCTGCAGGGATTTTGCGGCGGGGCGCTCATCCCGACGGTTTTCACCGCCGTCTTCACGCTCTTCCCCGAACGGCTGCACCTGCGGGCGACGGCGATCGCCGGCGTTCTCGCCATGCTGGCCCCGACGCTGGGCCCGGCGCTGGGCGGCTACATCACCGAGACCTATTCCTGGCACTGGCTCTTTCTGGTCAATCTCGGGCCCGGCGTCGTCGCGGCCGTCGTCGCCGTGCTGGCGCTCGAGACCGAGCGGCCCGACCGGGCGGCCCTCGACCGGCTCGACATCGCGAGCCTCGTGCTGCTGTCGGTCGCCCTTGCCAGCCTCGAGATCGCCCTCAAGGAGGCGCCGGGCGAGGGCTGGCTCGAGCCGCAGGCGCTGGTGCCGCTGGCGCTGGCGATCGTCGCCGGCACGGTCGTCGTCCGCCGCTGCCTGGCGCGGCGCCGGCCGCTGGTCGATTTCCGGCTTCTCCGCCAGCCGGCCTTTGCCGCCGCGAGCTTCTACAGCTTCGTGCTCGGAACCGGGCTCTACGGTTCGGTCTATTTGCTGTCGATCTTCCTCGGCTACGTGCGGCAGCACTCCGCCCTCGAGACCGGCATCGTCATGATGGTCGGCGGCGCGGCGCAGCTGGTCAGCGCGCCCTTTGCGGCACTTCTCGAGAAATGCGTCGCGCCCTGGCGCCTCGCCGGCGTCGGCTACGCGCTCTTCGCCGCGGGGCTCATCAGCAACGGCTTCATGACCTACGAGAGCGACTTCGCGGCCCTCTTCTGGCCGCAGATCATGCGCGGCGTCGGCGTCATGCTGTGCCTCCTGCCGACGACGACGGTGGCGCTCGAATGCCGCGCTGGCGAGATCGTCGCCGATGCCAGCGCGCTCTTCAACCTGATGCGCAACCTCGGCGGCGCGGTTGCTATCGCGCTGATCGATACGCTCGTCGAGATGCGGGCACCGATCCATGCCGCGACGCTGGCGCGGCGGCTGCAGGCCGGGGATCGCGATGCCGCGCTCATCGTCGGCCTGCCGGTCGAGCGGTTCCACGGCGTGCCGCTGCCGCCGGTCGACGCCGCGACGCAGGACCTCGTCCGCCCCCTCATCGAGCGCGCCGGTGCCGTCGCCAGCTTCAACGAGGCCTTCATCCTGCTCGGCGCCTTCTTCCTGCTGTCGCTCATCGCCCTGCCGCTGCTGCGGTTGCGCAAGCCGGGCGGCTGAGCGCGATTTCCCGCGTGCTCCCGACGGCCGCTTCGCGCTAGGTTGACGGCAAGAAAGCAGCTGGCATGGCTGCGACAGCGGGAGGAGATTGCTCATGGATCGTCGGGATTTCCTGCAGGCGGCGGCGCTCTCCGCTGCCGGCACCGTTCTCGTCGCCGAAACGGCGGCGGCGCAGGCGCCGGGCGCGGCATCGCCGCCGCAAGTCGCGGCGGAGAAGGCGGCCGGGCCCCTCACCAGGCGGTGGGTTGAGCAGCGCTGGGTGCTCGACAACGTGATCCAGGCCAACGGCATCGACTGGGACCAGCCGCGCTCGATCTATTGGAACGCGCCCTGCGGCATGGAGGCCGGCGCCGATTTCGCGACCATCCGCGGCCAGGTCAAGAAATACGCTGATTGCGCGCCCGCCTTCGAGG
>JAQGID010000149.1 GCA_028291405.1 Rhodospirillales bacterium
TTCATCGGTCCGCTCGCAAAAGTGCTGGTCAGGCAGGCCGCGCTCAGCGCATCAAGCGCCGGCGATCTCTATCAGACGCTTGGCGCGAAGATCTCGAACGAGGCCGACCGGACGAGCTTCATGCGGCGGGCGGAGGCAAAGCCGGCGACGGACCACAGCGGGCCGACATTGGGCGGCACCCGGCCCGGGGCCGCCTCGGGTTCGTTTACCCCGCCGGCCGGGGTTCTCGTCCCGCCGGAGGTTCAGGCCGCCGCGCAGGAGGCGCTGACCCTCATCCTGGGACCAATCGCGAAGGTGCTCGTCCGGCAGGCGCTCGCACGATCGCGCAGCACGGATGAATTCTTCGACCTGCTCGCCGGACATCTCACACGCGATGACAACCGCGCCGAATTCCGTCGTCAGCTCCGCAAATACCGGGACCCGCGACCATAGCTACGGCGTACGCCGTAGCGCCTTCAGCCGACAAGGACCGTCGGATACCCCGAGACGATCGCACCGCCATGGCCGCAACTGTCGCCGATCCGGGCGGCCGGCAATCCGGCGATCAGCACCGTGAAGGCACCGACAGCGATGACGTCTGGAGGCCCGACGCAGCTCGCCAAATCGCTCACTCGTGCCGCCGGCAGGCCGCCTATGAGCACCGTCGGCGCCCCCGGCGGTAGGATCGGGCCGCCGACATGGGGGACCGGCCCAGTTGACATCGGGCAGAGATGCATGTCGGTGATGCGCGCTGCGGGCATGCCCATGTAAGCGTTCTCCGGAGGGCTGTTCCTACGAGTCGCGGCCGGACGCGTCGCCGCGGCCGCTGCCGCCATTGGCGATATCGACCGCGGCCGCGATGAAGGCGCGGAACTTGTCATCGGACTTCTCGGGCTCGTGCTGCACGGCGGCGAGCAGCACCGCGCCGGCAACGGCGGCCGCCGTCAGCCCCTCGCCCGGCGGTACGATCGGCGCGTCGGAAGGCGCCATGCTGCCGCCGGACCAGAAGGCCGCGACGGCGGCCCAGCCCGCAGCGTTGCTGAACCGCGTCGCCTCGGCCGCCGCCATCGCGGCCCGTCGATTGTCCTCCGTCGGCCGATAGACCCAAGCTTCGGCCGCTTCTAATGCCGCGATAACTTCGGTCGGCGCATCCGAGGCGCAGACAGGGCGGCTGCAGATGCAGGCCCACCATACAGCCTCGCGCTTCGGCAACGCATGGGCCAGAAAGCGCGTCGCATCCTGGAAGAGTCGCCGATCGACAAGATGAGCGAGGAACTCGGCCGGTGGCAGATGCGTCGCGGTCGCCGCCGCGCCCGCGAGCGGAAAGCGACCGCAGATCTCGGCCGCGGTCGGTGCCATCACTTTCTTCAGCGTCATCGCTGCCATCGCAGGCTGTCCGTCCCGCTCAGCCGATCATGGTGATGCCGCCCTTCAGCTGCAGCATCCCGTCACCGTTGATCTGCGTCATCAGCCCCTTCAGCTGGGTCTGCAACTGGCCCTCGATCTTGATCGTCAAGCCCGAGATCGTCACGCCCGCCTGGTCGATCTTGATCGAACTCTGGCCGACCGTGAACTCGATCGCTTGCATCGCCTCGGTCGACGATTTTCCCAGCGAAAGCTTGGTCGTCCGGTTTCCGGTCGAGATAGTGAGGGTGTCGCTCCCCATCTCGATCTTGACCGCGCGGTTTCCGGTCTCGATCTCGTGCGTATCATTTCCACCCTTGACGGTGACCAGGCGGTTGCCGGTCTCCACCGTCACCGTGTCATTGCCCTGCTTGACCATCTCGGTGCGGTTATTCTTGATCTCGATCGTCTGGTCGTTGCCGACCTGGAGCCCGTCGTCGTTCTCGACGCTTCGGACGAAGTCCCTCTCTGCATGAAGATAGACCTGCTCCTCGCCCTTCTTGTCCTCGAACCTTAGCTCGTTGAAGTTCTCGGCGCCGCCTTGAAGCGTGGACCGTGAACGAAAGCCGCTTTGCGCGCGGTTGTCCGGAAGCGTGTAAGGCGGCATGTTGTCTTCGTTATAGACCGAGCCGGTGACGATCGGGCGATCGGGATCCCCCTCGATGAAGCTGACGACGACCTCCTGACCGATCCGCGGCAGGTGGAGCACTCCCCATCCTTTTCCGGCAATGCTGCTGGCGACCCGAATCCAGCACGAGCTCGATCTCTGACGATCCCAGTGGAAGATGACCTGCACCCGGCCATATTTGTCAGTGAAGATCTCCTGGCCGGACGGACCCGTCACTGTTGCAGTCTGGAGCCCGTGGATCATCGGCTTTGGAGTGAGGCGCTGTGGCCGAAACACGGTACTGCTGGGGATCGCGACGAACTCGTTGCGGTAATCCGTCGCTTCGGTGCCGCCGCTGGTCCGGGTCCGATCGACGGCAACATGGCGAAGCGTCGTTACGGCATAAGATCTGCCTACCTCCGAACTCGCGCTGTGGCTGGTTAGCTCGAACGTGCCGCCAGCGAAGAGGGAGCGCGCGAAGCCGCTCGCGCGCACCGTATCGTACGCCGCTTCCTCCTCCTCCATCCGCAACCTGGTAAGAATCTCGCCGTCCTCTGACTTCTGCGAATAGTTGCCTGGATAGTCGAAGCGCTCAAACTTGCTGAGCTCGGTGATGCCGATACGGGTCGCAGTGCTCGTCAGCAGCGACGTGCTCGGCGTCTTGAAGTTGTAATCGGACTGCGCCCACTTCCCGGAAAAAAACTCATACCCGTGAACCCACGCGCTCAGCAGAGGGTTGCCGACGTTACCCTCGCTATATTTCAGCTGGTGTTGCGGACATTCTAGATAGGCGGCAGGATTATCCGCTAGCACTAGGGTGTGCTTGCCCGGCGCGTGCTGGAAGAAATAGAAAATTCCTTCTTCCTCCATCAGCCGCGAGACGAATGCGAGATCGGTTTCGCGATATTGGACGCAATACTCGCGTTCGCGGGACTTGGCCCGCGATCCTTTGACGCCAGAAGAATCATAGAGGATTCTATGCTTCGAAAGCACCGCTTCGATGATCGCGAGCACCGTCTTAGTCTCGAAGATTCTGCAATCCGATGCGGCAGAAAGGAACCAAAGCGCCGGCGCGATCTCGATTCGGTAGCTACGTTCGCCGCGCGCCTCGCTCGACCCAGCGCGAAAGCGACGCACGATGCCGTTGAACGGCCGCATTCGATCGGTACCGATGTCCAACTCGAGCGTCGCCGGTTTGCCAAGGATGTCGCTTGCCTGCAGATCGGAGCGCGCGCTCCGGAAGCCGACGTCGAGCGAGAAGAGCTGCGACAGACCTTCGCTCCCCTCGAGTTCCTCGACGACGCACTCGTCCGGACCGAGCGACGCCGTCGTCAGTTGCATCAGCCTTTGCATTCCGCTCACCGACGATTCCGCCGCCCAATTATGCGCCTGGCGGAGCGCTTTCGTCTCCGCCACGCGACGAGACACCTTTGATCCGAAGCTAGGAGGCCTTGCCGAGACCGAGATCGTAGCCGACCGGAATCGGCGATGCCGCGGTGTTGTCCTCCTTGCGGGGCGTGTACTTGTATTCGATCTTCGTGAAGTTGAGCGAAAGAGACTCTGACGGACGATCGCCACCGCTCGACGCGCTGAAGCCGGAGATCATCGTGTTCGTCAGCGAGATGGTCAGGTAGGTCTCTAGCTTGTTCGCCTGAGTCTGAACGAAGTCGAGCTGAACCTGGGTACCCTTCCCGGTCAGAGCCTCCTGCAGAAGCAACGGCGAAGCACCATCGAAGCTCTTCGACAGGGTAATCTCGCTAACACTGGGCGCCGACGTCTCGCGCTCTTGCGCCGCCCCTACAGGCGTCGAGATACCGCGCCCGACTCCAAACTGGAACGAGTTGCACTCGATCCATTTCTCGTGACCCGTCGCAGTGACGGTTCCGTCGATTTTTCCATACTGCATGTAGATCGGCATCGTCTCCAAACTCCCCTTTATGGCCACCGACACAAGTACGGCGTCTCACGACTACTTGCGATCGTTTAAAAACGCTTGGTTTGATGAAGTCGTAATGTAGAAAACCTGCACGCGAGAGACCATGATATTTATTCAATACGATATTTGAAGGCTCCTGAAGCGTCCATCGAAACCTCGGCCGCTGCGATCGGTTGCCCCTCGGCGAGGCGCTGCAGAAAGCGCGCCGACAGCTCGGGGAGCAATGTGCGGGAAAGGATATGCTCGATGTTGCGGGCACCGCTTTCGACTTCGGTGCAGCGCGCGGCCAAGCTGTCGACGAGCGCCTCCGACCAATCGAACTCTGCCTGGTAGTTGTCGCGTACGCGCGTTCTAATGCGACCGAGCTGCAGCTCGATGATCTGGCGGATGATCGCGTCGGACAACGGAAAGTACGGCACCAAGGTGACGCGTCCGAGGAAAGCCGGCCGGAAGAGCTCGAGCAAGTCGGGCCGCAGTGCCTCGGCGAGCCCCGCCGAATCGGGCATGGTTTCGGGATCGGCGCAGAGCTTATGAATCGTGTCCGTCCCGGCGTTCGAGGTCATGATGATCACGGTATTCTTGAAGTCGATGTCGCGCCCCTCCCCATCACGAATCATTCCCTTGTCGAAGACCTGATAGAAGATGTCCTGGACGCCGGGATGCGCCTTCTCCATCTCGTCGAGTAGCACGACGCTGTAGGGACGACGGCGGACGGCCTCGGTAAGAACCCCGCCTTCGCCATAGCCGACGTATCCGGGCGGCGAGCCGAGCAGCATCGAAACCTTATGCTCCTCCTTGAACTCGGACATGTTGATGACCGTCAGACTCTGCTCGCCGCCGTACAGAAGGTCGGCAAGGGTGAGGGCGGTCTCCGTCTTGCCGACGCCGGAGGTCCCGACCATGAAGAAGACGCCGGAAGGCTTGCGTGGATCCGCGAGACGGGCGCGCGAGGTTTGCATCGCCTCGGCGATCGCCGTAAGCGCCTCATCCTGACCGATGATCCGCGCCGCCATGCGCTCCTTGAGATTGAGCACGGCGCGGATTTGATCCGAGACCATGCGGCCGACCGGAATTCCGGTCCAGGCCGCCACGACCTGCGCCACCGCCTGCGCGTCGACGCAGACGAGCAGCAGCGGATCGTCGCCCTGGATTGATCTCAGATTCTGCTCGATCTCGGCCAACTGCCGGCGCCACGTGGCCGTCTCGTCGGCGGCGACATTCGATCGCTCGGTTGAAGATTGCGCCCGCTCCAGCTTGTCGCGAAGCTCGCTACTGGTTGCAACGAGACCCCGCTCCTGCTCCCATCGCCGCTCCAGCCGAGCAAGTTCTGCGCTGGTCTTCTCCTGATTGTCCTGCACTGCCTCGATCGCCTTGCCGTGACGGCCGCCAGAGGCCGCCTCGCGCTCGAGGATCCGGCGCTCGGTCGCCAGCAACTCGAGACGCCGTCGCCGGTCGTCGATTGCCGCTGGCGTCGCCTTCTGGCTCATCGCGACCCTGGCGCAAGCGGTGTCGATCAAGCTCACCGCTTTGTCGGGCAGCTGACGGCTCGGGATATAACGCTTCGACAGGCGCACGCCCTCGACGAGGGCCTCGTCGAGGATCTTGACGCCGTGATGCTGCTCGAGTGTCGCGACGAGACCACGCAGCATCACGACGGCATTCGCCTCGTCCGGCTCTTCGACCTTCACGACCTGGAAGCGCCGCGTCAAGGCGGCGTCCCGCTCGAAATATTTCTTGTACTCGGCCCATGTTGTTGCCGCGATGGTGCGCAGCTCGCCGCGCGCCAGCGCCGGCTTCAGCAGGTTGGCGGCATCGTTCTGACCGGCCTGTCCGCCGGCGCCGATCAGCGTATGTGCTTCGTCGATGAAGAGGATGATCGGCTGCGCAGACGCCTTGACCTCGTCGATCACGTTGCGCAGGCGATTCTCGAACTCGCCCTTCATTCCGGCGCCCGCCTGTAGCAGTCCGAGATCGAGCGTCCGCAGGGAGACGCTCGTCAGCCCGTCAGGCACGTCCCCGGCGGCGATGCGGATCGCGAAGCCTTCCACGACGGCTGTTTTGCCGACGCCCGCCTCGCCAGTGAGGATCGGGTTGTTCTGCCGACGCCGCATCAGGATGTCGATGAGCTGACGTATCTCGCTGTCGCGGCCGAGAACAGCGTCGATCTTTCCGGCGCGTGCGAGCGCGGTGAGGTCGATGGTGTATTGGTCGAGTGCGGTGGTCGGACCTCCCGACTTCGTTGACGAAACGTCGCCAGCGTCGCGCGGGCTGGGCAGCCCGGCGTCTTCGGACGAGCCGCTAATGATCCGCACGAGATCTTTGCGGAGCGCGTCGGCGGGAATGCGGCCGAGCTGCGCGGAGGCCTCGCGGGCGATCGGCGCCAGATTATCGTCGGCCAGCAGCGCGGCAAGAACATGGCCGGAGCGGATCCGCGACGCGTCGCCTTCGAGCGACGCGAGCAGCCAGGCTTCGCGGGCAAGGGTGACGACCTGGGGCGAAAGCGCCGGTGCCCGGTTGTTGCCGGTCTTCAACGTGTCGAGGACGCGCGAGAGATCTGCCAAGAGCCGCGCAGGATCGATTTCATAGTGACGCAGGATCGCGGCGATATCGCCGTCGGGGCGCTCCGTCAGCTGAAGCAGCCAATGCTCGATCTCGACGTTGTAGTGGCTGCGCGACAACGTGAGGCCGGCAGCGGCTTCGAGCGAACGACGGCAAAAATCGTTCATACGGCCGATCAGGGAGCGAAGGTCGACAGCTAACATGACAGCCTCCTTGCGGCGAGCAGGGTCAAATGATGTCGAGCTTGCGCCAGAGCGGCACCAGATCTCGAAGGACGATTCCGACCTCCTCGCGAACCAGGCGTCGGCACTCATCTTCCGCTTCGACGAGCCCTCCATCGCGGATCATCTTCTCGCCGCGCGATGCCAAAGCTGCGTGCACGTGATCGGCCACGGCATCCGGACGTTCGCGGCCGGCCGAGAGAGCCGCAAGGACAAGAAGCTGCAGGAGCCCAGCCGACAGTCCGGTCGCGAGACGCGGCACGGCGAGCGCGTAGCGCCGCGAGGTCTCGCCCGCGAGCAGCCCCGCGACGAGCCGCCGATTGAAGCGGCGCGCCGGCTCAGGCGTCCCTCCGGTAATCGTCGGCAGGGCCTGGCCGGTGGACGCAAGCATCCCGGCGAGCTCGACGGCCTTCACGGTACTGGCACCGGCAAGCTGCGGGAGCTGGAGCAACTCGCCGATCGTGTGCGGCCGCTCGGCGAGGGCATCGAAGACCGGCTCGTAGGTGCGCGGCTGCAGCGTTGCGCGACCTGCCGGCACCTCGAGCGCAAGCCGAACCTCGGCACGCGGAACCGTCAGGGCGAAACCCATCTCGCGCAGCAACGCGTCACGCCGGGTATCGCCGAGCGAACGGGCGCCGCGCACGAACACATCCTTTCGGAAGGGCCGCTCGAGCGCGAAGTCCTTCAGCGTCTCGCCGAGCGAACCGTCGCCGAGCGTCGTGACGATCCGACGCTGTTCGGGCGTCAGGATCAGCTCCGGAAAATTTTCGAACAGGTCGGCCGAGGCCGTGAAGCTGAGCTTCGCAGCGGCGAATTCACTGGCGAGTTCGGCGGAGTAGAGTGGCTGCCAGCAATCATTGAGATAGTCATGGACGAGATAGCGCGTCGCATCTTGCGAATTCAGTTCGCGAATACGTGCCAGAAACTCGTTGCCCGCCAGATGACGGAACTCGGCGCGCTCGATCTCCTCGATCGCCGCGAGTGCGCTCTGCAGCCGACGATCGCTACGCTCGCGGCGCAGACCCGCCAGCCTGTGCAGGAGATGCTGTACCGGGCCGCCCGACGACCAGCCCGGCATGCAATTGTAGCTGACATAGACGATGCCGCCCGGCTTCACGCAACGTCGCAGAAACTCGACGATCGCCTGTCGGTTCTCCGGATTCATCCAGCTATAGATTCCATGCAGCGTGACGAAATCGAATTGTGGAAGCTCGGCCGGCGGTCCGCTCACGAGCTCGCTAAAGCTGCGCTCCTCGAAGACGACATTGTCGAGCCCGGCGGCGCGCGCCGTCTCGCGGGCCCTTGCGATGTGGCTGGGATGAAAGTCGACGGCGTAGAATCGACCGTTCGGATTTGCCGCCGCCAAAAGATTCGTCGTGACGCCCTGACCGCAACCGAGCTCGCAATAGGAAAAGGCACCGTCCAGCGACACCGGCTCGAAGCCCGCGATGATGCAGGCGAGGTTGAGATGGACGGGTGCCTGGGCGGCGTAGAACATGCCGGGGTACTCGAGATCGCCAACATAGCCTTCCGTCCAGTCGCTCATAGCCGCCGTCTCAAGGAGCGAAGACCGCATCGGTGGGGTCGCTCAAGAATGCGCGATGCTTCAGCCAGCTGTTCCAGCCGAGCCTCGGCGCCTCCGCTCCAAGCGTCGTGAGCCGGCATTCCGGCACGTCCTCCTTCTTCAAGGTCAACCGAACGTCGAAGCCGAGCGCCGGGCCGACGTAGCGGCGCGTCAGCTCAGAGAGCAGGGCGAGGTCGTCGCCGTCGGGCATGAAGCTGCGGAACTGCGCGTAGTCGAGCGGACCGAAGTGCAGCCTGAAACTGCCTTGCACGTCCCAGGCGCTCTGCCCGACGGTCGCGCTGACGCCAAGCTCGCAGAATTGCCCGCGCGGATTCTCGCTCGTCCCGAGCGCGGTCTGCTCGTCGGGCGCCAGATGGATGCGACGACCGCAAAGCTGCTCGACGCGGACCGACCTGGCAAAATAGCCGGCCAGTACGGCCTCAAGTCCGGCGGCCGAACGCGGGTAATGCGACAAGAGTCCGCTGTAGTGCAGGAAGATCTCGTCGCCGACCACGCCGCGTTCGCGCGTACCCTCCGTCGCGAGCCCGACGAGTCCACGCAAGATCTCGCTGTGCGGATCATGACCGGGACGGCTGGATCGTTCGAAGGTAAACGGCAGTCGGTATTTGTGCCAGGCGGCAGCGAAAAGCGCGATCAGGCGGTGGTTGAAGAGATCGAGAAAATCACGGAGTGCGAAGCTCCTGCTTCGGACGCTGCGAATGACCTGCGCCGTGTAGTGGTGGGGGAGAACACCGGAGCTGCCGGTCAGGCCAAAGAAGGCGACTATCATCTCGGCCGGGCGCGCACCCGCGTTGGCATCGACCTCCGCCGGCCTAAGCTCGACGATCTCGGTCGCGGGAAAGGCGAGCGATGGGGATGCGCGAAAACGGACGGGCTCCAAGCGGTTCTCGCCCTCGTCGCCGCGGGGCCGCGCGGACCGCCGCGCCGCGAGTTCGAGGATACGAACGGCCTGGAAGAATCCGAACCGCTGCGGCTCCGCGACGAGCCGCGCGATCAGAGAAGAACCTGGTCGCCTGCGCGTGCCGGCCATCGCCGCAGCACTCCCCCGCGGCCGCGCACCGTGGCGCTCAGCCGTGCAAATGAGTTGATCGAGCAATAGAGAGCAAGAAAACGCTCGATGACGGAAGCGAGTAGAAAAAGCCCGCTCGAGGTGAAACGCTGCTCGTCGAAATCGATGATCACGTCGACGCCGCGGCAGAACGCCGCCATGTCGCGCGATGGCGCGCGTGCCATGCCCGAGCGACTCCGCACCGAAAGGATGCCGTCGATCACGGCACGCGTCTCCGGCGAATCGCGAAAGTCGTATAGCCTCAGGATCTCGCGCAACGGCTCCGCCCCGTCCGCATTGTCGGCAAGCGACAGATGATTGAGGGAGAGATGCGAAATCAGCTTCCACCGCCCGCCGTTGCGCATTCGCAGAGTCGCCGTCGGCGCCGTGATACAGCCGACCTCGGCCACGGCGGAAATGCCGTCGACAAGCGTGAGACGCGGATTGCCGCCGCCGAACGGGAGATGCGCCGGTAAATTGCGATTGAGGCATGTCGTCTCGACGGAAACTGTCCAGTTTGCCGGCGCATCGGCATTGAAGTCGCGATCGACTAGCGCGAGGAAGACCTCGCTGCCCGGATCGCCGCCCGTCGCCGGGCGGCGTGTCGCGTGCCAATAGCGCCGCGCTTCCGCGTCCCCGCCATGCTGCACCGCGTAAAAAGGGCGATACTCCAAAGACTCGCCGGCCGGCGAGGTGGCGAGGACGCGGTCGACGGAATAGATTTCGGTGGCGCCACGGCGGCGCGCATCCGGCTCGATGCGGTACTCCGCGGAGCGGTGGCTCAACTGGATCGGCTCGGCGCGCTGGCGAAACAGGTTCACGACCGGCGTGCAGAAGAGCGCAAAATTCTCCTCCGAGATACCGCGCTCGATGTCCGCGAAGCTTCGGTTGAAGTAGATGAAGATCTCGAGCTTATTGCCGGCTGCGACCAGGGTCTTCGCCGAGATGCCGGCCAAGTCGAAGAACAGCAGCTTCTCGGGAAAGCTGAAATATTCGGTTAGAAGGCGATAGCCGAGAAACGATTGCGCCGGATAGGGCAGGATGCCCTCGTCGCGCTCGAACCCCACCGGCGTGATCGAGTCCGACGGGATGATCACCGGATTCGGATCGTTCATCACATCCGCGAAAGCGACCGAGATAGTGTTGTTGATCAGCAACTCATAGAGCGCGAAGACCTGCTGCGGCTGGCCGCGCAAAAAGAACCGCAGCTTGTCCGGGCCAAGCCGCGTGAAGTTCATGTCGGGCGCCAGGCAGCGCAGCGAAAGACGCAGGCTTGCGACCGCGCCCGCCGCACGCGGATTGGCCGGTGCGGCAAGCGGCCGGCCGGTCAGGCTCGCGCCACTGAGCGCGATGGGCCAAAGCGTTACCGGGTAAGCCGTCCGGAAGCGGCAGCTTTCGCCGCCGACGGGCTCGCTTTCGATCTCGACGCCACGCGCGATCTGCGCTGGGCCGGCAGAGTCGGACCGACCGGCGAATTGCACGATCGCCATCGAGGGGACCGGCGCCAGGTAATGTGGGTAGAGAACGCCGAGCAGCGCATCGGTCAGCTCGGGAAACTCGTCGTCGAGCTTCTGGCGGACACGCGCCGTCAAGAAGGCGAAGCCCTCGATCAATCGCTCGACGTGTGGATCCTCTACGGCATCGCCGGTGAGCCGAAGCCGCCCCGCGATTTTCGGATGCGCTGCCGCGAACTCGCCGGCAAGCCGCCGCACGGCACCCAACTCACGATTGTAGTGCGGCAGGAGATCGTCGACCATTAGCCCGCCCCAACGACGGCGAAGGACCGCGTGGCCGGATCGACATAGGAATCGAAGATGATTGGCTCCGGCATCGGGTCGGCGTAGATCAGCGCTTCTATGCGGAAGCGCAGGGTACGATCGAGCTGATCGCTGCCGGCGAGCATAGTGACTGCAACTGACGCGAAACGCGGTTCGTAGTCGCGAAGCACCGCCTCTATCGTCGCGCGGAACGACTCGCGGCGCTCGTCCGCGGAAAGATCCATCCCGGTGAAATCGGGGATGCCGTAATTGACCAGCGACCGCTGCAGCTCGCCCAGTCCGTCCGGCCAGCCACGGCATCGCTGCCGCGTGTTGAGAAGGTTCTCGATGTCGCGGCGGACCGCATCGCGCATCTCGCGCAGATACTGGCCGCGCGCCTTTGGCGGATCGACGGCCAAATCCGGATTGGCGTCGAGCAGCCGGTCGAGCAGGCTCGCGGCGAGCGGCTGGTCAAGATCCGGGCGCGCCATGTCGAGCGTCAAGCCGTCGGCGCGAAGTCGAGGCGTCCAATCTGCATGATCGGTACGCTCTCGTCGCCGATGAGAAAGCTACGCTGGCCGACACCGCGCGTCGGTAGAGTCCCGCCGCCAACCCAGTCGGTCGAACGACCAAGACATGCGGCGTCGTCAGCATTGTCGGACTGTGACACGTAGTTCGCCGGAAGAAAAACCTCGCCGTCCGGCCCGTCATCGACTGTCATATGGGCGCGACGCCACGTCAGATCGCGCGGCCGTTCGGGCGCCCGGAAATCGACCGTCACGACGCGCTCGATCGGGATTGCGAAATACTTTCCGGTGCTGGTGATCACTTCAAAGAATCCGGCAGTGAGATCGTCGAGATCGCGAAAGTCGTCGAAGGCGCGACCATCGCAATGCCCCTTCACGGGGGGACGCAGCGCCTCTGCCTCGCCGAGAAGGCGAGCTGCCGTCTCGACGTCGCCCCTGCGCAGCTCGATCGACGCCCTGATCGCCAGGCACAGATGGTCCGGCGCGGATCCGACCAGCTCGGGCGCGCGGCCAGCATCGAAGAACTGCCGCCGCGCCTGCTCGCCGCGGATCAGTTGGCGCACGAGAGCGACGCCCGGGGCAAGACTCGTCTCCTGTTGCGCGATCGCGTCGAACTGCATATCGGCGCGTTCCAGATTGCCGACGAGGCATAGAAGATCGGCGAGAAAGCCACGCCGCTGCGTATCTGCGGGATGACTCTTCACCTCGGTATTCATGGCCGCGATCGCGTCGCGGAGCTTGCCCGCCTCGAAGAGATTTCGCGCATCCTGCATTCCGGCCTCCATCGGCGTCAGGCCGCCGCGCGCGCTGCGATCTCGGTCACCAGCCTGAACTCCGACACAACCTGATCGACCTGGCTGTAGGGGAGCAAGTGCATGGTGCATGCGAAATTTCCCGGCCGTCCGGGTCGTTCCCGCACCTCGATCCTGGCATTGCGCAACGGGTACCGGGCCAGCATCTCAGGCGAGGCGTTCGTGTTTCCGTTGCAATAGTCGAGCAGCCAGCGCTGCAGAAAGCGCTCGCATTCCTCGGCGGTCGCGAACGACCCGACGCGGTCACGGGCGAGGACCTTCAGGTAATGCGCAAAGCGCGACACGCAGACGACGTATTGAAGCATCGCTGAGATGCGGGCATTGACGGTCGCTGTGAGGCTTTCGTAGCTTTGGGGGCGCTGCACGGACTGGTTGCTGTAATAGACTGAGAAGGCCGTGTCCTTGGCCTTCAACAGCGGCAGCAAGCCGAGGTCGCTGAGCTCCTTCTCCTGCCGCTCCGTAATGCAGACGTCGGTCGACGGCTTCGGCGCCACCCCAACCCGGTCGGTCGCAAAAAACGGTACGGGCAGGTCGAGCACGAGGCCGCCGAGCTGTCGGTCCCGCCGCGCGCCGCGGATATCGGCGAACCAGCCCGAAGCGGCGAAGGCACGGATCACGACGGCCGCAAAGGCGAAGGCGGCACAACCCCAGAGGTGCCGATCCTCGGGCGGCTCCCCGCCCGTGCCCGAGAAGCGGAACGCCGTGCGCTGCGCGCCCTCCTCATCATAAGGGAGCCGGACCAGGACCCGCGGCAGCGCCAGACCGACGAAGCGGGCATCCTCCGTCGTTTGGAAACTCCGCCAACGTGCGTAATCCGGCGAGCGAAAAATGCCCGACAACTCGAGCGGTAGGGAGAGATCGCGAAAGCTGTCGAGGCCGAGCAGCTCGGGAGACGCGCCGAGGATCACCGGCGCGAAGGCCGCGGCCGCGACCTGGCTCAGCGCCTGCAGTGCCGTGACGTCATCGGTAGGATGCTCGGCGCTGCGCAGATGCGAGATTTCGTAATCGCCGATCAGCAGGCCGAACGGCTGTCCCCCGGGCATGCCGAATTCGTCGCTGTAGATCTTTTGGAAGATATGGCTCTGATCGAATTCGATCGCCCGCTCGAGGTCGCGGCAGAGCTCGGCCCAGGTGACGTGAATGACGCGGACCCGTACCTGCTCGGCGCTGTCGGCGACGGCGACGAGACCCGACAAGCTGCGCCATCCCGCCTCAAGCCGCCGGAAGGCCGTATGAGAGAGGATCGCTGCGACCTGCTCGCTCATCAGCGCATCAATCGTCGCGATCGCGCCATCGAGCGCCGCAAGAACCGTCTCGCGGTCCCAGCCGCTGCCAAACGGTCCGGCCACGCCGAACCACAACCGCAGGGCACGGGACCACGAGCGCTCCGCGAGGAAAGTCGCGAGTTCCGCAGTGCTTCCCGAGTTGCGGCGCGCGTCCTGCACCCAGGCGAGACGATCCTGCTCCACGGCAGGCGCCGGCGCTCAGCCGGCCTTCGGAATCTGGGCGACCATGCGTAGCGAGGTCGTCAGCTCTTCCATCTGGAGCCACGGTCGAAGATGCGCGATCGCCTGATAAGAGCCTGGCTTTCCCGGAATCTCGCGAACCTCGACCTTGGCCTCGCGAAGGGGATATTTCGCCTTCATCTCCGGCCCCGACTTCTCGTTGCCGTTGACATAGTTGCTGATCCACCGGTTCAGCCAATCCTGGCAGTCGGTCGCTTCCATGAAGGAGCCGATCTTATCGCGCGCCATCACCTTGAGGTAATGCGCGAACCGCGACGAGGCCATGACATAGGGCAGCCTCGCCGAGATGGCAGCGTTGGCGCTCGCTTCCGGCCGATCGTATTTCACAGGCTTCTGCGCCGACTGCGCCCCGAAGAACACGGCGTAGTCGGTGTTCTTGTAATGGCATAGCGGCAGGAAGCCGAGTTTCGAGAGCTCGGCCTCGCGCCGGTCCGTGATGCCGATCTCGGTCGGACACTGCTGGTCCGGATCGCCATCGTCCGAGGTGAAAGTGTAGCTCGGCAAATTCTCGACCTTGCCGCCGCCCTCGGCCCCGCGGATCGCTGTGCACCAACCATACTTGCTGAACGCGTCCGTCAGTCGCGTACCCATGACGTAAGCGGCATTCATCCACGAGAAATTTTCGTGCGGCATCGGCCGCGTCGTACCATTTTCCAGCGGCGCCTCTTCGAAATCGAATTCCTCGACCGCCTTGGTCTTCGCACCGTAGGGAAGGCGGGAGAGGACGCGTGGCAAGCACAGCGTCACGAAGCGAGAATCATCGGCCTCACGGAAGCTGCGCCACTTCGCATATTCGACGGATTCAAAGGTCTTCTCGAGATCACGTGGCGTAGACAGCTGATGATAGCTGTCGAGGCCCATAAGTTTCGGATCGGCGGCGCTGATGAAGGGCGCGAAGGCGGCAGCTGCAACGTTCGAGACCATGCTCAAGGTCTCAATGTCCTCGGGATGGTTGCCGAACTCGTAATCGCCGATCAGCGCACCGTAAGGCTCGCCGCCCGGTGTGCCAAATTCGTTCTCGTAAATCTTTTTGAAAAGCTGGCTTTGGTCGAACTCGACCGCCCGACTGAGGTCGCGGTAGAGCTCGCGCTTCGAGAGATTGATGACGCGGATCTTGAGCGACGCGCTCGTCTCGCTGTTCATGACGAGGTAGTTGAGGCCGCGCCACGTCCCTTCCAGCTGCTGGAATTTCGGCGCGTGCATGATCGCTGCGAGCTGCTTCGAGATCTTCTGGTCGATCAGCTCGATCGCCTTGTTGAGAGTGACGGTCAGGTTCTTGCTGTAGGTCAGCGTGCCCTTTAGCGCCTCTTCGGTGAGCGTCCGAAGAAGATCCTGCGCACGATCGGGCTCGGTCTGCTTTGTCGCCGCGATCGCCTGATCGAGCAGGCTTGGGCCGACCTCTGCCGAGGGTGCTGCTCCGGATTGCGGCGCTTTCTGGGCGGTAGCCATCGGTTACGCCTCCTTTCCGGAGTCGCCTTCGGATTTGACGCCGAGGGATTGGCCGAGATCCTTGAGTTCGGCATCGTTCTGCAGCACGCGCTCGAGCAGCGCCTCGAGATTGTCCGAGCGATCGACCTTCGACATGAGATCGCGCAGCTTGTTGCGGGTGTCGAGGAGCTTCTTCAGCGGCTCCACCTGCTCGACCACCTGGCCCGGCTCGAAATCCTCCATCGACTTGAACTTCAAATTGACCGCCATTTCCGAGCCATCGCCGGCCAGCGTGTTCTCGACCTTGAGGTTGAGGCCTGGCGTCATGCGCGCCATGACGTCATCGAAATTGTCGCGATCGATCTGGATGAACTTGCGGTCCTTGAGAGGCTTCAGCGGCTCCGTGGGATCGCCGGAAAAGTCACCCATGACGCCGACAGCAAAAGGCAACTCGCGCACCACAGCAGCGCCTTCCGTCTCGACCTGGTAGGTGATGTGGACGCGCGGCTTCCGCACCCGCTCCAGCTTGTCGTGAATGCTCGCCATGCTCTCCGCCCCCTCCTTCGAGATCCTGCGAAACGCGGCGGGCGCAGCGCTGGCTGTGCACCACGCGGGCGCTAGATCGCACGCCTTAGCGAGCATCATGCGCGAGAGCGCGCTGTAAGGCAACATTATCTGATGAATAAACGAAATGATCGCTCATCCATCTTTCGTCGATACTGGTCTCTTTTCAAGAGACATCCTTAGGTGGTTTAATTCCCGCCGTGAGAAAGTAAAGGTTTCTCGCCTCCTGGTTCGGTATCAACTCTAGGATGAGTTGCGGCATTGGCAATTTTGCTCTTCTGACAACTTCATCAATCGCGTACGACAGGTGGGATTGTGGCTCACTCTTTCGAAAGTACTGCGACACCATGAGGAGGGTACGGAGGGCCTCGTCGCGTGTGCCGATGATCCCGACCGAAGGAACGGCGCCGCGACTGTCGCCCTCGACCGCAACGGCGGGCGTGCCGTCGGACAGCGGCGGCGTGCTCGGCGCTGCGCAGGCGAGCACATCCCGCGCTAGATGCCTAAGGGCATCACGCAGCGCCTCGAGCGTATTTCGAATGTTGGAGGCCGGCGGCGCATCGGCCCCGCACCGCGCCGCAAGCGCGGCGGTTAACCTGGCGTATTCGATGATGCATGCGTCAAGATCGTCGACCAGTTCGCGATAGAACGCAGGTGGCGTCTGGCGAACCGCGGCTTCGATCGCTTCCATCGTCGCAGCCCCGGCTGCGATCCGCGCCACAACCCTGTCGGCATCGCCGAGCTTGAGGAGATCGAACGCCTGATCGTACTGCCAAAGTGCGAAGCGGCCGAGATCGCCACCCTGGGAAATCGCGAGCTTGCGGATCGGTTGGATCAGCGTCCCATCCGACTCGCTCCCGTTGAGACCGGTGATCGGCGCGATGCGGGTGGCAAGCCCATCCTCGTCGGGCAGCGGATAGAGTCCCTCCCAGAACCCCTCGACCAGTCCGGTGATCAGGCGGAAGCCGTCACGCAACCCGGCCACGCCCGAAGCGCGAACCAGCGCCTCGGTCAGCCAAGCGGCGATCTCAAGATCCTTCGCCCGTCCGGCGATGATTTCTGGCGAGGCTTCGAGGATCGTCCGCCATGCTGGCAGGATGCCGCTCTCTTCCACCGTTCCTGATGCATCGAGTCCCCGCTCCGAGGCGCGGGCGGCGCTACGGGCATCCTTCATCTTGAAATAAAGCGAGGCCGACGACGGATCCGCCCGCAGGTCGATACCGGCTGGCGCGTCGCTGGTGATCGGCGCCAGCAGCCGGTCGAAATCGAGCAGGGAAGCAGATGCCATCGCGCCGAACTCTCCTCGTCTCGTGAATCCTATGATGCGGACGCGCCGGTCGCCGCGCGCACCGCCAGGACAGTGACGTTGTCGATGGCGCCACGCGCGAGCGTCGCCTTGAGGAGCGCATCCACCAACGACGCGGCAGGCCTATCGTCGAGCACCGGTGCGATCTCGGCGTCGTCGAGCATCTTGGTCAGCCCATCGCTGCAGACCAGGAACAGATCGCCGGGACAGATGCGATCCTGCACCACGTCGAGCGCGAAATCCTCCTGCGCACCGACAGCACGTGTGATGACGTTGCCGCGCGGATGCTCCCGTGCTTGCTCCGGAGCGATGACGCCGGCCTCAACGAGTTCCTGGACCTCGCTGTGGTCGCGGGTCACCTGCTGCAGCACACCGTGTCGGACGAGGTAAAGGCGGCTGTCGCCCGCCCAGGCGCAGGCGAAGAAGCCTTCGAAGAACAGGAGGACCACCACCGTACTCGCCATCAGCTTTCCCGCACCCATCGCGCTCGCCTCGACAATCAGCTGGTCGTTGACGGCGCGCAGTCGGTCCCGGACCTCATCGAGGAACGCCTGCGCCGATGCTGGGGAGCTGACCGCGGCGAGGGCATCGACGACCAGCGCGCTCGCCCGCGCCCCCGCCGTCGCTCCGCCGACCCCATCGGCGACTGCCCAAAGGCCGATGTCGGGACGATCGATCAACGAATCCTCGTTGACGGTGCGAACCTTGCCCGGATGGGAGCGCCCGGCGGACTCGTACGGCGCGGCGCGCCGCGCCGCACCTGATGGCCGCCTTATGGTATCTTCCAGCCCCATTGGCCCCAGCCTCCATCAAGCAGTGCGGCGAAACCCTGCGGCGCCGGCAAGCCACGGCAACCGACCGTGACCGGCTCGAAATTCGCCGAGCCTATCGTCGACCACACCGAATAGGATTTCGTCAGATCGGCGAAGAAGCAGTCGGCGACGGCAAGCTCCATCGCGGCCGGCTCGCCGCTGAGGACGATGCCGACCGCGGGCACAGCGGCCGGGATCGTCGATCCAAGGTCGGGGGGCGCGACCTTTGCCACTGTCGCGTCGTAAGCTTCGGGATCGAGATCTGCGGCGAGTCCGGCGAGCGCCAGATCCTCGATCTCCGCGAACCAGGCATCCGCCCGATGCATCGCACGCACCGGCGCTACGGGACTCGGGACCGCCGCCGCGAGGAGCAGCGGGAAGCAGCGTCCGACGCGATCAACGCTAGCCATCAGAACGCCGGCGAAGGCGGCGGGACCGCAGACCCCGGGACCCATGAGAAAGCGCCAAAGCGGCGCCGAGAGATAGCGCGACTGCCATGCCTCGCCGAGTTGCTCGCGGCTACAGGCAATGCATTCCTGGACCCAGCCGTGCCAAGCATCGACGAAGCCGCGGTCCAGACGGCGGCCGATGAAGTCGCCGCGGACCGGCAGCTTGCCGTAGAAGCCAAGCCGCGCTGCGCCTTCGGCCTCACTCACAGGTGCGACGGACATCGGAAGCCCCCGAGCTCCTTCATTGTCAGGGCATTGAGGACACTGTTTGCGTGCAGCTCGTATACGGCCTTGCGGGCGCCCAGGACAAAGGTGACCCGCACGCGGTCGGAAAGGCCAGGCACCTCCTCCCGGGCGCCGTGATCGAACAATCGGAAAAGCGCCCAAGCGCCGCTCTCGCCGATACTCGACGGTTGACCCGGCACCTCCGGCAAGAACGTCAGCCGCACTGGTTGCTGCCGCGTATCCGGCCAGGAGATCTCGGCCGGTTGCGCGGCGCCGGAACCGTAATCGGTCTCGCCGCCGCCAATCTGGAGGACCGCGCGCGTCACACCCGGATCGTGCGATACTGGCGTAATCTGCCAGCGCAGCGCCGGCGATGTCGCGGCGTTCGGAAAGAACAGATCCCGGATCACAGCGGCGCGCTGAAACTGCGCGAGCGCGTCCGGCGCGATCACAAGCTCACTGCTGGCCTTCCACGGTGTTCGTGCGGTATCGACAAACGGCTTGATTCGGGCGGTGACGAAACCATCGATCAGCCCGCCGGGCTTAAAAAGCCGCGTGAAATCATCGAGATTGACGTCGACGGGGCTGCTCCGCACCATCGGATAGCGATTATCTAGCGCCTTGCTGCAGAAACCGTAGACCTCCGACCGCCAGGTGGAATCGAGGTCCGATCGGGTGCTGCCGCTGCGCAGCGCCGTCAGATTTGCCGCCATCGCCGAAACGGCGGCGCGGAGCGAAACGGGCAGGCGCGCAGCGGTGCCGGCGAGATTGGCGAGCGGACTGCCGGGCGGCACCGGCGTCGCCGCCCCGCCGACACCGGCTTGCGCCAGCTGCGAAACCTGGGTGTACACGTCGCCGAGCTGGCGAATGAGATCATCGATCGGTCCCGGCCCCGAGCCGCCGCTCCCGACGAAGTCGCGCAGGGTCTGGAAGTGATCGGCGATGCGGACAGCCGCCGCCGACGGCAGCGGCTGTCCGAGCGTCGCCGCGATCTTGGCGGCGGCCTGGGCGACGGCCGCAGCCGGAAGACCCGCCGGCGGACGTGTCGGATCCGTCTCCGCGGCCACCGCGACATATAGGGCCTTCAAGGGCGAGGACGGGCTGGCGAGAATGTTGAGCGCGTCCGCAGCTTGGGTCATGTCGCGAAGGCGTACGACCGCGAGGTCGCTCAAGAGCGCATCCCAACTCCGAGTATAATCGTTGGCATAGAGCTCGGAGACGTCGCGCTGCAATCCCGCTTCGACCTGAGCCCCCCCGGGGGGCGCGTCGCCGAGCAGCCAGCTGTCGCGCGAGACCCGACCGGCTGCGTCCGCCAGCGCCGGCAGGAACACCATGTCGTAACCGGCCGGCGTGAAAAGTCCCGGGATTGCCTCGGTCAACGGTTTCCCGGAGGTCCGCGTCAGTACCTGCTCTGCGGCGGCACCGGCGTGGTCGATCGGCCGCCATGGCGCGAGCCGGCGAGCCGCGGTGCTGTGCGTGATGGCGTCATACGTCCGGGTGGCGAGCGGCGTCTGCCCGAGCACGCTTCGCGCCAAAGCGATGAGCTGGCCATCGAGCGAGGTCTCGGGCAGCGGCTTGGCCAGGAGCGCGTCGAGATGCTGCGACAGGTCGCTGCGAGCGGCATCGCGCTCGCTTCCTGGAAGAGTCGCGCTCCACTCTGACGTCAACCATCCCTTGACCAGCTCCTTGTCGAGCGGTCCCTGCCCACCCAGCATGAGATAGACCTTGAGCGCCGGCTCGACCGCGTCCGGCGTCGCGAGACTCGTCTGCAGGCGGCCGCCGACGCGCATCAGGAGACGCGGCAGGAACACCTTCTCGAGGGCGCGGCGATAGACGATGTCCGCCGCCGATCCAAGCTTGTCCCCTTGATAGAGGCCGAAGCCTAGGACGTCCGGATTTCCGCCGGCCGGCGTACCGAATTCCGTCGTCGCGGCGCGGATGATCCGTAATGGCGGCAGCGTCCGCTCGACATCCCGGTCGGCGATCACCGGGATAGCGAGGGGCTCCACCTGTGTCTGGTACTCGGCCAGGGCGCGGTCGGTTTGCGTGATGAGCCGCCGATTACCGAAATAGCTCGCCGTCAACAGTCCGACACCCGCAGCGACAACCAGGAGCGCGGTCGCATAGGCGCCGCGCCGCAGCCAAGCGGCGCGACGCTCCAACGCCGCAGCCGCGGAGGCGACGCCGGCTTCCGGAAAAATGACGCCGCGCAGCAGACGAGTCAGGAAATAGCTCCGACCTTGACCGCTGAATGCCGGAACGCGCTGGCGGTCGAGACCGAAACTCGCCGCCATCGCGCCCATCATGCGATCGATCGGCGTTCCCTCCTGGGTTCCGCTGGTGAAGTAGATCCCGCGGAGGAGCGGCCGCCCCTCAAAACGGTTCGGCATGAAGATCTCGTCGAGGAATTCGCGCAGCGGCTCCTTCAGCGACGCGAGCTGGGCGGGAAAGCCGAAGACGACGGCGCGGCGGTTGACGTCTGACTCGCTTTGGATGCGTGCCAGCAAGCGGTCATTGAGCCGCTGGACCAAGGCGTCGAAGCCCGTGGAAAACCCGGCAACGGCGGACTCGCCCGCGCCGTCGTCGAGCGGCAAGGTGACGCCCCACACCTGCTCGCGCGCCTCGCGATCGAGATCGTCGAAGAATTCGACGAAGCCGGCGATCAAGTCGGCCTTGGTGAAGAGGACGTAGACCGGAAAGCGAACGCCAAGCGCGGTATGAAGCTCATGCAGTCGCCGGCGGATCGCGTCGGCGTGTGCCTGACGCTCCCCGGCCGGCAAGCCGGCGATGTCGCCGATGCTGATCGCGACGAGAGCGCCGCTCAGCGGCTGGCGCGGCCGGAACTTCTTGAGAAGTCCGAGGAAGCCGCGCCAGGCGGCGTTGTCGACCGCGACCTCGCTGTCCTGGGTCGTATAGCGTCCGGCGGTATCGAGCAGCACCGCCTCGTCGGTAAACCACCAGTCGCAATTTCGCGTGCCGCCGGCGCCCTTGACGGCGTCCCGGCGTGCTCCGCGGGCGAGCGGGAAATTGAGCCCGGAATTCGCCAGCGCCGTCGTCTTGCCGGAGCCGGGCGGACCGATCAGCATGTACCAGGGTAGTTGATAGAGATAACGCCTGCCCCGCCCCCCCGCCGCGCTGTGCTTGAGCATCATCAGCGCCTCGGCGAGACCTTGGCGCAGGGTCTCGACCTCCTCCGTGGCCGCGTCCCGCCCTCGCTCTGCCTCAGCCGGCGCCGCGGTGAGCGATTCGACCATGCGCGTGTCGGTTTTTCTCTGCCTTGCTGGTGCCAGCAAATTCCCTACGCCCCAGCCGACCATGATGACGAGCACGACGATCAGCCGGACGGTCGGGGCTTCGAAGACGTGGATGTCGCCGACGGCAATGAGCGGGCCAGCGAACCAGATCAGCAGCGCGAGGAGGATTGCCCCAATAAGCGTCACGAGCCACCGCGCGGTGAGGATGCGAATGAGGCGCTTCATCGCGGTCCCGCCGTCACTTCGCCGCTGCCATGGGCGGGGCGTTCTGCTCCGGCTTGCTCAGCACGACTTCGATGCGGCGATTGGCAGCGCGGCCTTCCGTCGTGTTGTTCGGCGCCAAAGGATCCGCGTCGGCGAGTCCTTCCGCCGTGACTCGCGCCGGCTGGGCAAGCGACTTTCGAATGATCTCGGCGACTGCGTCGGCACGCGCCTTGGAGAGCTGATAATTCGACGGGAAGCGCAGCGATCGGATCGGCACATTGTCGGTATGCCCCAGCACCGCGACCCCGCCGGGCTCGGCGTCGAGCGCCGCGGCGACGCGTTGCAAAGGCGGCAGGAGCGCCTGACTGAGCGTGGCGCTGCCCGAGGCGAACATATCCTGGCTCGTCAATCGGATCGTCGCTGCCCGGCCCGTCTCCGACAGCGTCACCAGTCGGTCACGGATCTCCGGCGCGAGGAATGCCCGCAGGCGGTCAAGCGTCCCATCATGTGCTGCCGGCGGCGGCGCGGGAGTTGCCACTTGCAACGCGACATTGCCGGTCGGACGCAGCTGCGCCATGCGATCGTACGTCGCGTCGGATGCGCCCGCGAGCGCCAAGCTGAAACCCATGTAGCACAAGAGAAGTACGGCGGCTGCCGCTGCCGCTACGACCCAACCCGGCAAGATGGCGGTGATCGGACGATGCGGCTTTTCGACCCCGCGCCATTGCGGCGAGAGTCCGCGCTCGAACTCGCCGCGGCGTTGCCGTACCGTGGCATAGACGCCCTCGCGGATCAGCACGAGCTCGCTCGCGCCACGCGCCGTCACGCGAAGCCGTCCCTCGAAGCCCAACGAGAGGCAGAGATACATCAGCTCGAGGACGTCGCCGAACCGCCCCGGGTCGCGCTGCAGATGCGCCAAGTACTCGAAGAATCGCTCGCCGCCCGAGACGTCGTTGTGGAACGTACCCGTCATGCTCTGGCGCGCCCAGCCCGTCCCACCCCACGGCGTATTGCTGATGACGTCGTCGATGGTGGCGCAGAGCGCGTAATGGGCCGCCTTCTGCGCGTCAGCGGACAGACCGGTCGCGGCCGCGCGTTGCGCGAAGCTCCGAAGCGCGGCGACGACCCGCTGCCGCAACCCCTCGAGGTCTCGCTGCTGCAGCGAATTTCGCAATCGCGTCAAAAGTCCGAGGAGCGGCCCCGCCGCTGCGACGAGGGGGTTGAGACCGCCGGCATCGAGCGCGGCGAGCTCGGACGGTGATGCGGCGGCAGCCGATGGAGCGCCAGGCTTCTCGCTCGGACGCGGCGGCAGCCGACCGGCGGGATTGGGACGGATGACCGTCCGGTCGTCATCGTCCTCAGCGAAGGGGTTGCCGTCGATCATCGCTCGTCATTGCCCCTTGATCGCCCAGAGCTCCAGGCCGAGGCCCGGAACGTCGCCCGGAACGTATATCGCGAGACCTCCGGAGCCGCCGGGCTGCTGCATCTGCTTCCAATGCGCCCCGCCACGTTCCATCTCGAAATAGACGGCGCTTGCGTGATAGGGCAGCTGGCGCGGCGCGACTGGCAACGGCCGCAGCGCGATGCCGGGAAGCGCGACATTGACGAGCTGAGCGATCTGCTCGACCGGGCCGACCTTTGCCTGGTGCGGGAAGTTGCGACGCAAAGTCTCGGCTGGAACGTCAGCTTTTACCGCCAGGACGAACCCCGCCTGCGTGAAAAGCGAGCGATCGTGGACGATGCCGACGCGCACGCCGTAGGGACGCTCCTGCAGCGGGATCGGCACCGCATTCTGCTCGAGCACCGCGCTCAGCGCCTGACGAAGGTCGGCAAGAAGCGGCGCGAAGGTCGCCTGGAGATCCGTATGATCGTACGGCGGAAAACGCGACGGACGCTTCGACCGCGTAACGAAGGTCGCGAGCTCGCCGGCAATCTCGACGGTCTTCGCATAGAAAGTCTCGGGATGCAGCTGTCCCGCATCGGCCGCGAAATGCGCCAGCAGCGGCTCGTAACGGTTGACCGCCTGCAGCAGGAGGAAATCGGCGATCTCAGCGACCCCCGTCGCGCCAGGGGCCGCGACTCGTGCCGCCAGCGCCTCGCCGCGGTGGTGCAGGAGCCCCTGCAGCTCGGCGAGAAAAGCCGGGAGCGGCGGCTGCGCAGCGCAATTGAGTGCCGGGGCGATATAGCCCTCGTCGAGGACGATGTTCTTGTCGGCGCGAATCTCGATGATGCGCGCAAGCCCGAGGCAGACGTATCCCGCACGGTCGCCCGTCTCGAGAAGATAGCGTAGGCGGAGCTTGCCGATCTGAACCGGTGCCTCGGCGTCGCTCCCGGCGACGATGTCCGCCGCTTGGTGCTCGTCCGAGGTGTAGCGTGCGCCGCTTGCGTCGCCGTCGCGCAGACTGACCTCGACGGCACCGGGCTGGCGCACCGGCAGGCCGAGATAGACGATGCAGTTCCGTGTGTTCTCCGGGATTTCGAGCGCTGGCGGATGATCGGCATCGTCCGGTATGCGGAACGGCGTGCCGTCGTCCAGGATGCCGCGGCAGGCGATCACCGCAAACTTGCCGATCGCCAGGAGCTCGCGATTTATCGCAACGTCGCTGACGCCCCAGGCGTGCGATCGCAATCCCTCGGCACGGCCGCGGACGAGCCGTTCGACGTAGCGGTCGAACTGTTGAAAATGCTGCGCCCGGAGGAACATACCCTCCGTCCAGACGACCTTATTGTCCCAACCCATCCCGCCCCTTTCAACGTCCCCGTCGCGCGGCGGTCGGCGATTGTCGCGCAACGCGCCGCGCGGCTCTCCGGTAGTTTCTCCACGTCAGCGCCCGTATGTCCCCCCTGTGCCCGGCCCCGGGCCCCGTGTGCGGTCAGACCTTGCGCGCCTGTTCCTCGTAGGCTTGCGAGAATGCCCGGCCAAAGTTACCCCGCGCATCCTCCGACACGTCCTCCGCGATCTTGCGATACTCCTGCTCGTAAATTTCCCAGTAACGCGCCCGGCGTGCGCCTGGCAGCAGGCTGGCAAGAATTGAGTGCCGGTCGAGGCGCTGCTTCAGCTGCTCGGGATCGAACTGCCGAAACAGCGCCGCCGCCGCTCCCTGCATGCCGGCCATCAGGGCGAGCTCATGCGCCTTGATGTCGCGGAAGCCTTCCACCACCGCCCGCAATCCCTGCAAGTAACCGGGCTGCCGCGGCGCTAGCAGGAGCGCTGCCGCCTCCGCGCCATCGCGGGTGAATTTCAGCGGGTTGTTGCCGGCGGAGGTGATTTGCGTCTGCTCGACGCGATATTCGCCTTTGATCATCGCGCGCGTTGCGAGCACCGTACACATCCCGTCCACCATAGCGCGGAAGATCTCGCCGGCCCGCCGCATCACAAGGTCCGGGTCGTCCTGCAGCCCTGCATCGCTGAGTCCGGCGCCGTCAAGAAATGCGTGAAGCGCCGCTGCGGCAGTAGCCTCAGGACCGGCCGGCCTCGCGGCAGGCGCTGGCGGGAGCTCCGCGTCGCTGTCGCCGAGATGCCAATCATCGGGGATGCGAGGCGTTGCGGCAGCCGGCCGGAAGAACTCGCGGTCGACGGGGAGATGGTCCGACGGCGTGGCCGGCGCCGACGTCCCCGATCGCGACCAGATGGCGGCCCCGTCAAGCCAATCGAAACCTTCCGGGATGACGGAGCTTCCGCATGGCGCCGGGCCCGGGTCGAACATGCCGCGGCCGTCTCCCGCAAGGCACGGTGGCGACGGTGACGGCCGGAAAGCCTGGACGCCGAATGGACCGGCGGCATCAGACGGTACATCCGGGCTCGACGCGGCCGACGAATCCTCGACACCGCCGAGCCCGACGATTACCTCGAACCCGCCGATGCCGAGGCGATCGCCGTTGCCGAGGACGGCGGAGCGTCCGATGCCCAGAGGCCGAAGCGCACCGTTGATGAAGAGCCCGTTCGTGCTAGTGTCGGTGACGACGTAGCGGCCGGACTGCATCTCGATCGTGCAGTGATATTTTGAGACGTGATTAGCCGGATCGGGCAATACGAGATCATTGTCAGGCGCACGCCCGACACGGATTGCAACGGTTTCGAAGCGCCGTCTCAACGGCCGCTCCGGTTCACGTCCCTGGTCGGTAACGACGCTCAAATACAGCGACATCGAGGGCACACCAAGCTCAGAAAGCTTTGCACCACCCGAGCAGACGATTTTGGTCTACGGTCGGCGGCGAGCAATCCTGAAGCACTTGACAGTCGAAAGTCAACGTAGACGGGTGCCATCTATTGAATCGTGGCGAACCGGACTTGCTTTTTGATCGTAAGGAGAATTATTGAGCGGTATTTCATCTTAAGGTTCAAAATTATCACCTGAAAATCTGCGGCAGAAGCAGCGCTGAAGGCCGAACGGCTGCATCCGATATCGCTGGTCGCTGACCTCGAGCGGTAGGTGCGCGCCGAGCGCGCCAGGCTCTCGCGTCACGGTTGGAGAGCTAACAACCAGGACAAACTTCACACTAGGTCCTCAGGCGACAGAAACAAAAGATGCAGTGTTTTCACGTTGCCGAGTTCAGCCTACCGCTTTCTCAGGCATGTCGCCGTCTATAATATCTTTAACGTCAATAACTTTAACGTTCAACGTCATCTTGTTACCCGGCCAACACTGCCTGTGTTCAGAGCGAATACAACGATTCAATGGTGGGATATCGTATTTACGGCATGATCGGCCTCTCCCGAGACCTCCTCAAGATCGCATTCCACCCTGACGGTGATGCCTCTCAACGGGTTGACGGTGTCACCACCGCCTCGACGGCCGCCGCGATTGCAAGCAATCGGCGGTCGGCACCGTGCCGCGCGACGAGCATCAGCCCGACCGGAGCCTCGCCCTCCCGCTGGCAAGGGAGCGAAATCGCGCAGCCGTCCATGAAGTTGGCGAGCGTCGGGTTGCGCAGCATCAGCAGATTGATGCGGCCATAAGACTCGTCGTTCCCGAGTTCTGCGAACGGCGGCGCGATGATCGGAACCGTCGGCATGACGAGCGCATCGTAGTCCGCAGTCGCGGTATTCATTCGGCGGATGAACGCGATTCGGCTGCGGCAGAGCTCAATGTAGTCAGCGGCATCCTGCTCCCGGCCGCGCTGGATGCGGGTGAGCACGCGCGGGTCGTAGAGCGGGCCTTTCTCGGCGATAAGCGAGCGGTGAAATGCATAGGCCTCGGACGCCGGAAAGCCGCCTTTCGCGTTGATCGCCGCCAGTTCGGTGAGTTCGTGAAGCGGGAGATCGACTATCCTCGCACCAGCCGTGCCGATCGTTTTAAGCGCCGCGTCGAATGCGCGCGCCACCGTTGGGTCGATGCCGTCGAGGACCAGCGTCTGCGGCACGGCGAGGCGCAATCCCGCGAGCGATGTCGGCTGTAGCTCCGCCGTCTCCCATGCTTCTTCCCCCGCAAGCAGTGCATCGAGCGCCGCGCAGCAACGGACTGTGGGAGCGAGCGGTCCGGTCGAATCGAGCGAGGTCGAGAGCGGCACCGCGCCGGTGAGCTCGACGCGCTTCGCCGTTGGCTTGAAGCCGACGATGCCGCACAGCGCCGCCGGAATGCGGCAGGATCCGCCGGTGTCCGTCCCGAGCGCGGCGAATGCCATGCCGTCGGCTACCGACACCGCGCCGCCTGACGTCGAACCGCCCGGAATCCTTCTGGTCGCGCGATCGAATGGGTTGCTCGGCGTGCCGTAGTGCGGGTTGATGCCGAGCCCGGAGAAGGCGAACTCGGTCATGTTGGTCCGGCCGATCGGTATCATCCCGGCAGCCCTGAGTCGCGCCACCGTGACTGCATCGCGAGAGGCCGGCGACGCATCGCGCAGGACCACGGAGCCGGCGGTCGTCACTTCCCCCGCGATGTCGAAGAGATCCTTGATCGACACCGGAATACCCGCGAATCGCGAGACCGGCGCTCCGGCTTGGCGGAGGCGATCGTGGTACTCCGCCGCCGCTCGCGCCTTCTCGGCAGCCACGCTGAGGAAGACGCGGCTTCCCTCGCCGCTGGGGTCGCCGATCCGCTCGAGGCAAGCCTCGACGAGAGCTCGACTCGTGGTACGGCCGTGACCGAGATCGTTCGCCAGATCAGCAAGTGTCTTCATGTCGTCTCCAGACAGACGGGCTGCACGCCGTCGCTGAAATTGCCCCGACAGCCTCATATCAGCGCTTTTTCGGCGCTTGACTCAACTGAAAATCCCGTGAAATATCACTGGCACGCCACTTGGCCCGCCTGCTGCGGTGCGGTCGGCATCCGCGGATGCAACTCAGGAGGTTTCGTGTCCCCTCGCACCCTGAACCTGACGTTCCAGCAGCAGACATTGCCGCCGATGCGGCGCGAGATCGCGATCGAGCAGGCAGTGATCGCCGGCTGGACTGGGCGTGATCCGGCCGCCGTCGAGAAGCATATCGTCGAACTCGAGGCGCTGGGCGTGAAGCGGCCGGCGACGACGCCGATCTTCTATCGCGTGTCGGCGGCACGGCTGACGACCGATGAGACGATCGAGGCGCTGGGCACCGCATCGAGCGGCGAGGTCGAGTTCGTCCTGTTGCAGGCGGAAGGAAGCCTGTGGATCGGCGTCGGCTCGGACCACACCGACCGCGAGGTCGAGACCTATGGCGTCAGCGTCTCGAAGCAGATGTGCGAGAAGCCGGTCGCGCCGGTCTTCTGGCAGCATGACGAGGTCGCCGCCCATTGGGACCGCCTGATCCTGACCTCGCGCATCCGCGAGGGCGGTGAACCGGTCGTCTACCAGCAGGGCTCGGTCGCCTCGATGATGGATCCCGTGACCTTGCTGCAGCGCTATGTCGAGGGAGGGCGCCTTGCCGAGGGAACGCTGATGTTCTGCGGCACGCTCGCGGCGCGCGGCGGCATCCGCGCCGCCGACCGGTTCGACTTCGAGCTCGAGGACCCGGTGCTCGGGCGCAAGATCTCGCACGGTTATCGGATCGTCGGCCTGCCGGTGCTTGGATGACCGAGGGGCTGGCGACACACGCGCCAGCTAACGGCGGCACCCTCGGGCGGCTCGCCGTGACCGCGGGGAAATCCTTGCGCGATCTGGCCTACGAGGCGATCAAGCACCGCATCATCGCCTGCACCTTCAAACCCGGCGAGTACATCAACGAGGCCTATGTCTCGGCGACGCTCGGCTTCGGCCGCACGCCGGTACACCAGGCGATCGACCGGCTGATGTTGGAAGGCATGGTCGAGGTCATTCCCCGCAAGGGCGTGATCGTGAAGCCGGTCAGCCTGCAGGAGGTGATGGAGATCATCGAGGTCCGCCTTCTCAACGAGACCTATTGCGTGCGGCTCGCGGCCGAGCGCGCCGACGACACCGACATTGCCGCACTCTCCGACATCCTGGCGCGTGCCAAGGAATGGACCGCCGTACGCAACGTCGAGCAGATGATGCTGCTCGACCGCGAGTTCCATCTCGTGCTCGCCCGCGCTGCCAAGAACGCCGTCCTCGGCGAGATCCTGCGCAAGCTGCACGAGCGCTCGCTGCGCTTCTGGTTCATCTCGCTGAACGCGCCGAACCGGCACGACAGCGTCCAGGACCAGCACGATGCGATCCTCGCGGCGATCCGCGACCACGACCCAGATGCCGCCGCCGCGGCGATGCGCGCCCATATCGAATCGTTTCGCAGCAATGTCGCACGCGTGCTCTAGCAATGCCGAGCGCCCGCCCGGCGCGACTGATCGGGTGATCATCCCGGAGGAGAAGCCATGCCGATGAATAAGCCGCATCTCGAATTCCACCCACTCGACATGAACGAGGGCTTCGCGCCGCCCAGGGGCTATCCCGACACGATCCAGCAGAAAATCCTGGCGAGCGACATCGACGAAACGCGCAAGATGGGAAGCCGATCGCGCCTCCTGCGCTTCGCCGCCGGCGCCTTCACCACCGAGCCCTTCGTCCACGACCATTGGGAGGAGGTCTACCTCATCTCCGGCGATCTCTCGGTCGGCACCGATGGCGAGGGCAAGGGCGGCGAGAAATTCCACGCGCCGACCTATGCCTGCCGGCCGCCCGGCGTCGTGCACGGCCCGTTCCGCTCGGACGGCGGCTGTTTGCTGTTCGAGATCCACTACTACGACGAAAGCAAGCGCTAATCAGCGGTGGCGGCAGCGGAGAGATTGTGCGGATGACTGGTGACGATCGGCGTGTCCTAATAGCTGGCGGCGGCCCCGTCGGCCTGTTCTGCGCCCTGCTGCTGGGCCGCCAGGGGCTGCAGGTCCGGTTGTTCGACAACAACGCGGCGCCGCTCGAGGACCCCCGCGCCGCGACGACGCATCCCGGCACCCTCGAGGTGCTCGGTGCCGCCGGCCTCGCCGAGGACATGGCACGGGTCGGTCTGGTGGCGCCGATCTTCCAATTCTGGGATCGCCCGACCGGTCAGCGCGTCGCGCAGTTCGATCACGCGATTCTCGCGGACGACACCGCCTATCCCTTCGTTATCCAGTGCGAGCAGTTCAAGACCTCGCAGCTGATCCTCGATCGATTGCAGTACCTGCCGAACGTCGAGGTGTTGTTCCGGCACGAGGTCACCGAAGTGTCTCAGTCGGAGGGCTCGGTGACGATCGCCGCCGTCGGACCCGACGGAAAATCGACGAACCACAGCGGCGCCTATCTCATCGGGGCCGATGGCGGCCGCAGCACGGTACGCAAGCAGAGCGGCATCGCCTTCGACGGGTTCACCTGGCCCGAGCGATTCATCGTCCTGACGACACCGTTCGATTTCGCGGCCTCGCGCGGCTATTGCTATCGGAGCTACTTCGCCGACCCCGAAGAATGGTGCAACTGCTTCAAGGTCTCGGCGAAGGGGCCGCCGGGGCTGTGGCGGACGGTCTTCCCGACCGATCCGGCGCTCTCCGAGGCCGAGCTGATGAGCGATGCCGCGGTCCAGGCACGGCTGCAGAAATTCTTTCCTGCTGTCCAGCCGTACGAGATCGTGCATCGCAATCTCTACGTGACGCATCAGCGCGTCGCCGCCACCTTCCGCAAGGGTCGCGTCGTCCTGGCCGGCGATGCCGCCCACGTCAACAATCCGATCGGCGGCATGGGGCTGAACGGCGGCATCCAGGATGCCGCCAACGCCTCGGAGAAACTCGCCGCCGTCCTGCTCGACGGCGCCTCCGACCGGCTGCTCGACCTTTACAGCCGGCAGCGCAGCGCCGTCGCGGTCGACTACGTCCAGGAGCAGTCGATCGCCAACAAGAAGCGCCTCGAGACGCGCGACCCGGCGGCGCGGCGGCGCAATCTCGACGAGCTCCGCCGCATCGCGGAGGATCCCGCCCGCTCGCGCGACTTCCTTTTGCGCAGCTCGATGATCACCAGCCAGCGCCGCGTCGCGGCGATGACGCTGGAGGGCGCATGACCGACCGCGTTTCCGCCGAGGGCGCCGGAATGGTTGAGCGCCAGAATCCGGCGACGCATGCGGCGCTCGACCCCTATCGCAATTCGGTCCGCACCCAAGGGCGCTGCTATCCCGATCTGCATGAGCATGTCCTGGCGCTGGCCCGCGAAGATCGTCTCGTCATCGTCGACGAGCCGATCAACAAGGATACGGAGATGCACCCGTTGGTGCGCTGGCAATATCGCGGCGGCATCCCGGAGACCGACCGCAGAGCCTTTCTCTTCACCCAGCCGACCGACGCAAAGGGGCGCCGCTACGGCGCCGCCGTCCTGGTCGCCGGGCTCGCCGCCAATCGCGAGGTCTATCGCATCGGCTTCGGAAAGCCGCTCGACGAGATCGGCGCGACGTGGGTGAAGGCGATGGCTGCGCCGGTCGCGCCGCGTCTCGTCACCGAGGCGGCGTGCCAGGAGATCGCAATCATCGGCGACGCGCTCGACGCACCGGGCATGGCGCTCGACGGGTTGCCGGTGCCGATCTCGACGCCGGGCTGGGACAACGCGCCTTATCTGTCGGCCGGTCATTACATCACGAAGGATCCCGACACCGGGCTGCAGAACCTCGGCAACTATCGCGGCCAGCTCAAGGGTCCGCGTCGCCTCGGCATGAATCCGTCGGTCGAGCTCCGCGCCGGCATCTATGCGCATTGGCTGAAATATAAGGCGCGCGGCGAGAAGATGCCGTGCTGCGTCGTCATCGGCTGCCCGCCGGCGGTGAGCTATGCCGCGGTGCAGAAGATGCCGGAGAGTCTCGATGAGCTCGCTGTAGCAGGAGCGCTCGCGGGCGGGCCGATCAATCTTGTTCGCGCCAAAACGGTCGACCTGCTCGTCCCGGCCGAGGCGGAGATTGTCATCGAAGGATGGATCGACACCGAGTTCCTCGAGCCCGAGGCGCCGTTCGGCGAATCGCACGGCTACGTCAACCTGCAGGAATACAACGCCTTCATGGAGGTGACGGCGATCACCCGCCGGCGCAACCCGATCCTGACGTCGTTCATTAGCCAGGTGACGCCCAGCGAATCGAGCGTCATCCGGCGCGTCGCGATGGAGCCGGTCTACCTCAACCACCTGCGCTCGGCGCTCGGCATCCGCGGCGTCAAGCGCGTCGCGATGCACGAGCCGCTGACCAGCCTCTATGCGGTGATCGCGATCCAGATGGAGCGCGGGACGCCGGAGACCGAGGTGTGGCGGGCCCTCTACGGTGCCTCGTCACTGCATCGCTTCGCGGGGAAATGGATCATCGCGGTCGACGACGATATCGATCCGGAGAATGCCGACGCGCTATTCTGGGCGATGTCCTATCGCTGCCAGCCGCAGCACGACCTGAAGGTGCTGGAGCACAAGGATGCCGGCCATGGCCCGCGCGGTCCGCATGACGGGGGCGAGAGCGCCGCGGTGCTGATCAATGCGTTGCTCAAGGGGAAGTTCGCACCGGTCGCGCTTCCAAGGCGCGAGTTCATGGAGAATGCGAAGGCGATCTGGGAACGGCTCGGCCTCCCGCCCTTGAAACCCGAGGTGCCATGGCACGGCTACGACCTCGGCGACTGGCCGGAAGATCTGGCTCGGCAGGCCGAGATGGCGGTCCATGGCGACTATTTCCAGCTCGGCGCGGAGCTGGTGGCGCAACGTCGCAGCGACGTCGAGATGAACGCTCCGGTTCCCCGGAAACCAACGCCTGAATGATCGATTCACCCCTCAGGACCAGCGGAGAATTGCGATGACCATCGGTATGGCGTTTTCGGTGCGGCGGTCTCGCAGTATCACGGCGGCGATTCTGATCGGCGCTGCCCAGATCGGGGCTGCCCATGCCGAGGATCTCAAGCCCTGGCGGCATGGCATCGTCGAGGCCAAGAGCGATGCCGGCTTCGTCATGATGGCGAGCCGGCATGGCTTCGCCGAGAAACACGGGCTCAACATCGAGATGACGCAGCTCAAGGGCGACGCGCTGGTCCTCAAGGCGTTCCTTGCCGGCGAGCTCGACAGCTACGAAGGCAGCCCGGGAGGCGCCATCATCGCCGCATCGCACGGCGCCGACGTCAAGGTGGTCGGCTGCTATTGGACGGGCCTTACCTATGGGCTGTTCGCGCGCAGCGACATCACGTCGATCGACCAGGCGAAGGGCAAGAATTTCGGCATCTCGAGCCCCGGCTCGCTGCCCGACCTGATGGTCCGCGCCGTCCTCGAGCAGGCAAAGATTCCGAGCGCCGACATTCGCTTCGCGATGATGGGCAGCGACGCCGATCGGTTCCGCGCGCTGTCGTCCGGTGTCATCGACGTCGCCGCAGCCTCGACCGAATTCGTGCCGCTCGCCGAGAGCCAGAAGCTGCACCTGCTGCTGCACGCGCACGACGCGCTGCCGAACTATCTGCGGTTCTGCACTTACGTCAGCGGCAAGACGCTCGCGACCCGGCGCGAGGAAGCCAGGCATTTCCTCGCCGCCGAGATGGAGGGGCTGCAATACGCGATGACCCATAAGGAGGACGAGCTGCAGCTGACCCGCGAGACCATCAACGCCAAGCCCGAAGATCCTCGCCCGGCATATGTCTTCGACGAGGTGGTCCGCTACTCGGCGATCGATCCGACAATGCCGTTGCCGCTCGAGAAGCTGCAGTGGATGCAAGATCTGTTGGTCAGGACTGGCAATCTGGCGAAGCCCTACGATCTCGCGAAGCTGGCCGACGGCAGTCTTCGGACCGAGGCAGCGGCGGAGCTGAAATGAGGGCCGCCGCGCGTCGCCGTATCGGACTGCTCGGGAGAGCTCGGAATGGGTGAAGTCAATCTCGTCGACGTCTCGAAGTCCTTCGCCGTCAAGGTCGGCGGCAAGGTACAATCTGTCCGCGCCCTGGACCGCATCAACTTCACGGTGCACGACCGCGAAATCGTCGCGCTGACCGGTCCCAGCGGCTGCGGCAAGACGACGGCGCTGCGCATCGTGATGGGGCTCGAGGCGGCGAGCAGCGGCCGCGTCATGATCGGCAGCCGTGAAATCAGCGGCTGCGGCTACGACCGAGGCATCGTTTTCCAGCATGCCGAGCTCCTGCCCTGGCTGACGGCGTTGCAGAACGTCATGTTCGGGCTGGAGATGAAGGGCATGCGCGGCGGCGAGTTGCGCGACAGCGCCGAGTCCTATCTCGACCTGGTCGGCCTCAAAGACTCGGCGAACCGCCGGCCGCATCAGCTTTCGGGTGGCATGAAGCAGCGGGTCGGTATCGCGCGCGCCCTCGCCATCGACCCTGAGGTCTTGCTGATGGACGAGCCGTTCGGCGCGCTCGACGCCCAGACCCGTGAAGGGCTGCAAAGCGAGCTGCTGCGCATCCACCAGCGGACCGGCAAGACGATCCTCTTCGTCACCCACGACATCGACGAGGCCGTGCTACTCGCCGACCGCGTCGTCGTCATGCGCAGCGGCACGGTGCAGGAGATCACCGAGGTCAAGCTCGGCGAGCTGCGCAACGATCCCGGCGAGCTCCGCGGCACCAAGGAGTTTGCCGAGATCCGCCACACGCTCTGGCACGCGCTCCACGGCCGCAGCACCACCCGCCACTGAGCAGCGAAAAGAGCACGATCATGTCCCGTGTCGAGCGCCAGGATGCGGCGGTGGGTTTCACAGACCCGGCGGAGGCGATGCGGCGGCCCATCAAGATACCGCCTTGGGCGATCACGGCGGCGTCCCTCGTCCTTTTCGTCGTGGGCTGGGAATACTTCGGCCGCGATGTCAATCCGATCTTCGGCTCATATCCAAGCGCGATCCTTGCCGCCTTCGTCGAGCTCGTCAGATCCGGACAACTCGCGACCGCGATGCTGCAAAGCATGCAGTCCTTCACCGCGGGTTATCTGCTGGCGATCGTCGTCGGCGTCCCGCTCGGTCTCGTGCTCGGCCGGTTCCCGACGCTCGAGGCGGCACT
>JAQGID010000161.1 GCA_028291405.1 Rhodospirillales bacterium
GCCGACCACGGCAATGTCATCACCGACTTCCATGCCGGCAGCGATATGCTCGATCTCCGTGCGATGATGAAGGATGCCGGCTACGCCGGTGCCGATCCAATTGCCGACCACACGCTGCAGATCTCGCAGCACGGCGCGGACGCGGCGATCGATCTCTCGGTGAACGGCGCCTTGCATACCGTCGTCACGCTGCAGAACGTCCTCATGTCCTCGCTGCACGCCGGGCAGGACTACATCTGGCACTGACGACTTCCCGTTGCGGCGGTGGTGGTGCCTCCTGGCGACGGCGATCCCGCCGCCCCAGCTCCGCATGATGCGGTAGACCACCGACAGGCCGAGTCCGGTCCCCTGGCCGATCGGCTTGGTGTTGCTGCGCCGAACATCGAACCGTCGGTCGGCATGTCGCCGGTCTATGATCGACGTTGCGGGCGCTGCGTCAGCTGCTCTTGGCAGCAACCGGTGGACGGCCCCGACGAGATCGGCCTTGTCGAATGGCTTCTCGAGAAAGCCATCGGCAATGATGGCGGCGCTGCCCAGCGCCATTTCCGCCGAGACGCCGGCGCCGCCGGCCGAGATCGCGATCTCCCGCGGCCGGTTCGCCATGGTGTTCAGCATGGAACTGAGCGCGCGCTGCGCGCCGACCATGTCGTCGATCAACAAGATTTCTGCCGTGTTCGTTGCTCCTGGTGCCGGATTGCGCTCGAGATGGTCGGGCCTAGGCAGCCGCCGCTTGGCTCAAGCGGTTCATGACTTGCGCCATGTGGGTCAGATGCGCGTGATTGAGCGGCAGCTGCAGATAGACCCCGCCGTTGGCAGACTCGACGAAGCGCACGTGCAGAACTTGATCGATCCCGTCGATCCGCAGCTCCAGCAGCGAGCCCGGCGTCATCGTCAGCGGCCCGGCGAACAATGCGAATCCGGGCGACAGCTTGAGGACGCGTCCGGGGACGTTGCGGCCGCCGACGACCGCCGTCGCCGGGACGTTGACGTCGATGCCGCGCAATTGCTGCCCTTCGCCAAGATCCTTCAGTGACCCCAGAAAGTCCTTGACCTCGCCGCTCAGTGTCGGCTTCCGCCGACAGTCCTTGGGCGGTCGATTTGATCTCGCCGGCGCGCTCGCTGTTGTTGCTGACCGCGCCGTGGACCTGCTCCATGCTTCTGGTGACGTTGGCGGTATTGACCGACACGAGCTCGACGCTGCGTGCGATTTCCTGGGTGGCGGCGCTCTGCTCGACGACGGCCGAGGCGATCGTCGCGGCGATAGAGCTGACCTCGCGGATGGTGCCGACGATGCCCTGAATGGCGTTGGCGACCCCGACCGTCACGGCCTGGATCGACGCGATCTGCCCGCCCATTTCCTCGGTGGCTCTGGCGGTCTGGGTGGCCAGCGACTTGACCTCCGAGGCGACCACGGCGAAGCCCTTGCCGGCGTCGCCGGCGCGCGCCGCCTCGATCGTGGCTTTGAGCGCGAGGAGGTTGGTCTGGCCGGCGATGTTGTTGATGAGCTCGACCACGGTGCCGATCTGCTGTGCCACGGTGCGCAGCTCTTCGACCTTGGTCGTGACCTCTTCCGATTGGGTCAGCGCCGCCGTCGAGATCCGCGAGGATTCGCCGGCCTGGCGACCGATCTCGTCGATCGAGGCCGTCAGCTCCTGCGACGCCGCGGCGACCGTCTGCGCCGCCGCAGCGGTCTGCTCGATCTCGGTCAGCACGAGCCGTGCCTGGCCGCCGGTCTCGCCTGCCGAGCTCTGGAGCGACGAGGAGGTCGTCGACATCGCCGAGGTCGCGGTGGCGACCGTATTGAAGACGCCGCCGATGCTGCGCCCGAAGAAGCCGACGAGCTGGTCGATCTCCTCCTGGCGGCGCGCCCGTCCGACCTGCTCCTCGATCTCGCGTGCCTCGAGCTTGTACTTCTCGATCGCGTTCTGCTTGAAGACCTCGACTGCCGTGGCCATTGCGCCGATCTCGCCGCCCTGATCATGGCCCGGTATCTCGACCGCGGTGTCGCCGGTCGCCAGCGTCCTCATCGCGGCCGTCATTCCGGAGACCGGGCGAACGATGCTGCGGCCGATGAAGATCGCGAAGCCCATCCCGAGCAGCGCGCCAAAGATCGCGAGAGCCGCCTGCGATAATGTCGTATTGCCGATGATGCCGTTCGTGTCGTTGGTGACACCGGCTTGGACCTGAATCAGGCCTTTCGAGGCACCGTCGAGCTGCTTTTGCATCTCCGCAGCTTGCTTGATCATCGCCAGGGTGATCTCGTTCGCTTCGACCGAAAGCGCAGCCGTTTTTTTGAATGCGGCGCTATAGGTGTTGATCGCGGCGGTCATCGAGGCAGTGAGCGGCCGGATCGCTTCCGGCACCATCTTCTCGAGGGCGCTGGTGGCAGCGTTAACGCTATCGACCGCAGCGTCGAAGTCCGCGGCATCCTCGGCGTCATGCGTCGCAAGATAGTGCCAGTTCGCAAGGCCGACGCGCATGACGGTGCGCTCGAGATTGGCCGCCGGTTCGGTTAGAGCAGCATCCTGCGTCTCTCGCACGGCCTGCAAGAGCTTGGTCCTCGCGCCTCCGAGTATCTCGCCACCGTTGAGCAGTGTCTTGCGCTCGACGGCCTGCTGGTGGACGAGGTCCACGTACTGGTCGAATTTCGCGCCATGGTCGGTGAAAACGCCCTGTACCTCGGCATAGAGGCGCCGGCGCTCTTCCGAGGGCGTCGTCTTGACAAGCGCCGTTAGAAGCTCGGTTCCTTGCGCGACGCTATCCTTGAACTCGCCGACATGCTCTTCCTTGCCGTCGACGATGTAGAGAAGTCGGAGCGATGTTATTTATCAATCAATAAAGGCCGTTTTATTTTAGCTTTTTTTGTCTAGACTTGCGGCGTGATTAGTAGCCGATGCCAGCTGCAAGAGTTCCCAGTCGAGATTCCCGCGAAGCCTCGCGGCCGAGGACAAGCGATGTGTGCGAACACCGTCGCGCGATCCATGCATCTATGGTACTTCCGGGTGAGAAAATGGCGCTTCGCGAATTGCGTCGGCACGGGCGTGCGCGACGCACGGAACGTCGGCAAACGGGAGGGTCGAAGGATGCAGAATCATCGTGACGGCGGCGAGGCGATTCTCGACGGGTTCCGTAAGCTCGGCATCGATTACATCATGTCGTCGCCGGGATCGGAGTGGTCGCCGGTCTGGGAAGCTCTGGCGCGCCAGAGCCTGAGCAATACCCCGGGCCCGACTTTCATCGAAACGTGGCACGAGACCCTCGCGGCCGACATGGCGATTGGCTACACCTACGTCACCGGGCGGCCGCAGGCCGTCCTGCTGCATGCCGGCGTCGGCCTGCTGCACGGCAGCATGGGCGTCTTCGGCGCGCTGCAGGGCGAGATCCCGATGATCGTCATGTCCGGTGAATCGCTCAGCCTCGGCGAGGATCCCAACGTCGAGATCGAGCCGCAATGGTACGGCGGTGTCAGCGTCGTCGGCGGGGCGCAGCGGCTGGCACAGCCCTTCGTCAAATGGGCGAGCCAGGTCACCAGCCCCTATACGCTGCATGAGAGCGTCATCCGCGCCGGCGAGATGGCAGAGCGCATCCCGCAGGGTCCGGTCTATCTCGACGTCCCGCTCGAGCACATGGTGCACGAGTGGACGCCGTCACTCGATCGGCGCGAAATCCCGCGGCCGCCGCGCGTCCAGGCGCATCCCGACGAGGTCGCCAAGATCGCGGCGCTGCTGCTCGAGGCGAAGAACCCGGTCATCGTCACCGAGACCTCCGGCCGCGATCCCGAAGCGGTCGCAGCGATGATTGAGCTGGCCGAGCTGCTCGCCGTGCCGGTGATCGACGGGCGAACCAGCGTCTATGCCAATTTTCCGAAGAACCATCCGCTGTTCCTCGGCGTCTCGACCTATCAGCATCTCAAGGACGCCGATCTCGTCCTGCTGGTGAGCGGAAGATCGCCGTGGTACCCGCCGCACAAGCGCCCGACCAAGGCGACGATCGTCTCGATCAGCGACAATCCGGTGAAGGCCCATCTGGGCTATCAGAACATCAACGCCGAGCATTACCTCGAAGGCGAGGTCGCGTCGTCGCTCTCGCTCCTCGCCGAGGCGGCGCATAACGCCAAGCTCGATGATGCCGCGATCATCGAGCGCCGTTCGCGCTGGACCCGCGAGCACGACAGTTTCACTGCAGGTCTCCGCGCCGCTGAGGAGAAGGCGCGCGGCGAGCAGGGGATCGATCCCATTGTGCTGCTGAGCGCGCTCTCGGAGATCCTGCCGGAAGATGCGGTCTTCGTCGACGAGACGATCACTCACGGACTCGCCGTGCGCCAGCATCTCCGCTGGACGCAGCCGCAGAGCTTTTTCCGCATCCCGAACGGTGGGCTGGGCCAGGGGCTCGGCCTCGCGCTCGGCGTCAAGCTTGCCAGCAAGAAGCGGCCGGTGGTGCTGCTCGTCGGCGACGGCGGGTTCCTCTACAACCCGATCATCCAGGCGCTCGCCGCGTCAAAGCGCTACGAGCTGCCGCTCCTCATCGTCGTCGTCAACAACGGCAAGTACGAGGCGATGAAGCACGGTCACGTGCTGTACTATCCGGAGGGCGCCGCCAAGACCGAGGACAAGTTCCACGGCGTTAAGATCGACGCGCCGGATTTCGCCCAGTTCGGCGTCCACTTCGGCTTCCCCGGCCAGCGGGTCGAGCGGACGGCGGAGCTCGACGCCGCCATCCGCACGGCCATGGAATCGGTGCAGGGCGGCTCGACGGCGATCCTCAACGTCATCGTCAGCAGTTAGCGAGGACGTCCCGTCTGAGCGCGGCTGGCGCGAAGCGCCTCGCGGCGCTTACGCGAAGCGCGCGCTGCTGGTTCGGAAGACGATCACCGCGAACAACAGTGCCGCCACGAAGACCACCAGGGAGCCGACGATCGCCAGCACCTCGTACTGCGGGCCGAGGCCGACCGCCGCCGCGATCCCGATCGGGAACAGGATGCCTCCGATGATCGCCAGCCACGCCTGGGTGGTCGCGAGCGCGCCCCGGCCACCCTCCGGCACGGCGCGGTAGTAGAGCCCGGCGAGGAAGGGGAGCACGAAGCCGACGAGATTGAGATGGGCGTGGGCCGGCGCCAGAATGAAATTCTGCGTCATTCCCATGCCGATGCCGAGGCACATGCCGAGCACCAGGAGCGCGACGCTGACGCGCAAAAGCAGAGACGAGTTCATCCATACCCCCAGGCAAAGCTGAAACCAAGGAAATTCTCTTATTGTATTATTGGTTTCCGAACAAGCGCGCGCGCTCGTCTTGCGCGAACCCGTTACGAGGCGAGAAGCGAAGCGCCGCGCCGGCGCGGCTGGACCGAGTGCCGGACCAGCAGCTCGCAGGGCAGGAGCGTCAGCGCGCCGACGCTGCCACCCGCGATCAGCGAGAGAAGGTTGCTCGCGGCCATTCCCCCCATCTCGGCGACCGGCATGCGCACCGTCGTCAGCGGCGGATCGACGTATTGGCCCATCTCGGTATTGCCGCAACCGATGATCGAGATATCCGCCGGCACTGCAAGCCCGTGCGCGCGGCATTCGGCGACGAGCCCGAGGCTGAGAATGTCGCCGGTGCAGGCGACGGCCTTCGGCGCTTCGACGCTGCGCAGCAGGGCGCCCGCCGCGGCGCGTACGCTCGGGCCGTCGTAGTCCTCGGTCACGACCAGCCACCGGTCGGGCAGGCCGAGCCCGTGGTGGCGGATGCGCGCCGCCGCCGCGGCGAAGCGCTCGGCAATCGGCGGCGTGTTGTGGACTGGGCCCGTCATCACGGCGATCTCACGATGCCCTTGCTCTACCAGATGGTCGATCGCGAGTTCCATCGCGCCGACATTGTCGAGCGCAATGCTGGGGCCGAGCGGCAGCAGACGGGAGACGTCCTGCGAGACGAAGGGAAGCTTGTTGCGGGCGAGGAGATTGCCGAGCTCGGGAGCATGCTCCGACCCGGTGATGATCAGCCCGTCGATGCCGCGCTCGATCAGCGCGCGGATCTGCTTCAGCTCGCGCGCCGGGTCGCGCTCGCAGCAATGGATGAGCAGGGCATAGCCGGCCTGATCGGCGATGCGTTCGATCGCCGCCATGTTGGGGGCGAAGATCGGGTTGCCGATCGTCGGCACCACGAGCCCGATCGCCTTCGAGCGCCGCGAGATGAGCGCGCGCGCCAGCCGGTTCGGCATATAGTCGAGCGTCTCGAGCGCGCGATAGACCGCGTCGCGCTTTTCCGCGACGACCATCGACGGGTTGTTGATGACACGCGACACGGTGGCAACGGAGACGCCGGCGGCCTGCGCGACGTCGCGGACGGTCGCCTTGCCGGCGCCGTCCGCCACGTCCCGGGGTCGCTTCCGCGCCGCCATGTCGGAATCCTCAGGCCGCCTCGCCCTTGTATTTCTGCACGTCGCGGAAGCGGCTCAGCAGATAGTCGCCGGACTTGATCGGCTGATATTTCGCCGGCGCCTCCGGCGACTGGCAGGTCGGCAGGCAGGACACCATCGCATCGTAATCGAGGTTGAAGAAGGTCGGGATCGAATACCGCTCCTTGCCGGTGCGGTTGATGACGCGGTGCAAATTCGAGCGGTAGATGTCGTTGGTCCAGCGCTGGAACAGATCGCCGATATTGACGACCAGCGTGCCCCGGATGAAGGGCGCAGCAACCCATTCGCCGTCGCGCTTGAGCAGCTCCAGCCCGCCGATCGGATCCTGCGACAGCAGCGTGATCATGCCGTAGTCGCTGTGCGGCGCGACGCCGAAGGCCTTGTCTTCGGGGATCGGCGCTTCCGGTGGGTAATGGAACAGCCGCATCTGCACCATCGGTTTGGTGCAGTATTGCAGGAAATAATCCGGCGCCATGCCGAGGCTGACGGCGAAGACCCGCAGCAGGCGCTTGCCCAGCTCGGTGGTCTCGGCGAAATAGGCCTCGGCCGCCGGCTGCAGCCAGGGACAATCCGCCGGCCAGCGATTGGGCCCGTGCAGCGGCAGCCCCGCCTTGACGTCGGGATCGTCGAGCGGCAGGTCGACGCCGATCTCGTAGCTCTCCTTGATGTCGGGCGCGTAGCCGGGGTGCTGGTTGATGCCTTGCGGCATGAAGCCGCGGCGGAAGCGCTCGTCCATCAAATGCGGCATGCGTTGGTCGAGCCGCAGGTCGAAGTAGCGGCGCGTCGCATTGAAGATCCCGTCGCAGACCGGCGCCGGGATGCCATGGTTGGTGACGTAGAAGAAGCCGATCGTCTCGCAGGCGTGCCGCAGCTTCTTTGCGATCGGCTCCAGCGCGCCGCCGTCGAGCAGCGGCGCGAGGTCGAGAATGGGGACCTCGTCGGCCGAGGCCGGGCGAACCCTGTGATCCATGATGCTCTCCTTCCTGTTGTCGACGGCGCTCAGGCGCCCATCACGCGATTGCCCGACATGTCGAGCCAGAATACGATCCGCCGCTGTGCCAATCCGATCAGCCAATGCAGCCCGACGCCGACGACCGACAGCAGGATCAGGATCGCGAAGGTGCCGGCCATGTCGAAATTGAAGTTCTTCTGCAGGATCAGATAGCCGAGCCCGGCCTTGGCGCCGACGAACTCGCCGACGATCGCGCCGATCACCGAGAGCACGATCGCGACGTCGAGCCCGACGAAGATATAGGGCAGCGCCTGCGGCAGCCGGACCATGCGGAAGACCTGGGCGCGCGAGGCGGTATAGGTCACCAGCATCTCGATCTGGTCGTGCGGCGCCGAGCGCAGCCCGACGATCGTGTTGGCGAGGACCGGGAAGAAGGCGATCGTCGCGGTGATGACCACCTTCGAGGCGACGCCGTAGCCGAACCAGATCACGACGATCGGAGCCACCGCGACCTTCGGGATCGTCTGGAAGGCGACGACATAGGGATAGAAGATCCGCTCCAGCAGCGGCGACAAGGCGATGACGAAGCCGAGTAGCAGGCCGCTCGCGGCGCCGGCCACGAAGCCGGCGACGATTTCGTACATCGTCACCGCAAGATGCCATTGCAGATTGTCGTCGTCGAAACCGTGCCAGAACGACCAGGCGATGGCGGATGGCGTCGGCAGGACGATCTTCGGTACTTCGAAGAATCGCACGGCGCCTTCCCAGCCGGCGATGAACAGGCAGAACACCAGGATCGATAGCAGCGGGCTGTCGATCAGCCTCTTGCCGAGAGTCTTGTCGCTAAGGCCGCTCATGCGTCCAATACGCCTTCCGAGCTGAAATGGCGGCGGATCGCCGCGACGAAGCGGCCGAACTCCGGCGTGTTCTGCATCGCGAGCCGGCGCGGCCGCGGCAGGTCGATCGCGATGACGTCGACGATGCGCCCCGGCCGCGGCGTCATCACCACGACGCGGTCGGCGAGGTAGACCGCCTCGGGAATGCTGTGAGTCACCAGCATGATGGTCTTGCGGCTCTCGCTCCAGATCCGCTGCAGCTCGCCGTTCATCGTCTCGCGCGTCATCGCGTCGAGCGCGCCGAACGGCTCGTCCATCAGCAGGAACGACGGGTCGTGCACCAGCGCGCGGCAGATGCCGACCCGCTGCTGCATGCCGCCCGACAGCTCGTTCGGGTATTTGCTCTCGAAGCCGCCGAGCCCGACCATCGCCAGCAGCTCCTTTGCCTTCGCCGTGGAACGGGCGCGGTCGTGCTTCTGTACCTCGATCGGGACCATGACGTTCTGCAGCACCGTCCGCCACGGCAGCAGGACCGGCGCCTGGAAGACGACGCCGAGCTCGCGGCTGGGGCCGTTGAGGCTCTGGCCGCGCATCGCGACGGTGCCGGACGAGCGCTCCAGCGTGCCGGCGAGGATCTTCAGCAGCGTGCTCTTGCCGCAGCCGCTGGGCCCGACGATGCTGACGAACTCGCCGTCGGCGATGTCGAGATTGATGTCCTGCAGCGCCTGGACGTCGATGCCGTCCTTCGCCTTGTAGATCTTCTCGAGACCGGCAATCCGCAGCAGCGTCGCAGCGCTGTTCGGGGGGATCATCGGGACGATCTTCTGCGAGGCTCCCTGGCTCATGACATTGTGCAGGCCTTGGCGCTGTCCTGCACCGCCTTGATGTCGAAATCGTTGATCTTGGCGAAGAAGCCGGGCGTCTTGATGATCAGCTTCTCGGCCGGGATCGTCTTGTCGATCTGCTTGGCCTCGAGCATGAACTTCTCCAGCCGATCGAACCCGGCGGGATCGATGTTGCCCCACAGCTTGCCGCCGTTCAGTTTGAAGGCGTCGTGCAGCGATTCGAGCTGCGCCTGCTGGGTGTTGAGATCCCATTTGATCAGCGTCGCCTCGTCGGCGCCCGAGGGCTTCGTCGAAGGATAATGTGACCACTGCAGCTTGCGGGCGCACTCGGGATTGGCGAGGGCGAAAACGGTCGCCATCGCCGAGCCGCGGGCGATCGCCGCGACGAGCTCGGGATCCTTGTCTATCGTAGCCTGCATCGTCGAGAGCGTGAAATCGGGATAGCTGCGCCAATCCTCGCCGATCAGCTGGCGCAGCTTCAGCCCGGCGTTCTCCAGCGATGCGGTCGCCGAGGCCCAGTAGAGCAGCGCCTGGACCTTGCCGGTGCGCAGCGCATCGACCGGCGGGGCGCCGAGCCCGACCGGCACGAGCTCGACGTCGCGCTTCGGGTCGATCCCGTTGGCGCGCAGGTAGTTGTTCATGAAGGCGATGCCGCCGGTCGCCAGGCTGAAGACGCCGATCGTCTTGCCCTTCAGATCCTTCACCGACTTGATCGGCCCGTCGGCATCGACCGAGATCGACCAGTCGATGACGCCGTTCGACATGATCGCCCGCACCGGCAGGTCGTTCTGGGTGTTCGCCTGGACGATGACGCTGGAGTTCACCTGCGCGAAATCGGCATTGCCGCCGACCATCTGCTGCACCGCCTGGAGCGAGGCCCCGACCGGCATGATCTCGACGTCGTAGCCCGCGTCCTTCCAATAGCCCAGCGTCACCGGCAGGGTCAGCATCGGGTAGCCGATGTTGAGGATCGTCGTGCCGACCGCGATATGGACCTTTTTCAGCGGCTTGTCGTCGGCCGACGCCGGCGTTGCGGCGAGGAGAACGGCGGCGATGGCGGCGAGGGCCGGCCCGGCGAGTCGGGAATGTGTGCTGAATTTCATCTCGATCTCCTCTGCCGGGCCGGTGACGCGACCCGAAAAACGCGCTATCCTGAAAACGTTTTCAGCAAGGCGCGTGCCAAACTCCGGCGGGCTTCCTTTTTCGCCAAAATCCGTCCTCACGTCTCGATGAACGACAGGTTACCCGGCGGCCGGCGCTCCTGTCGAGCCCAGCCGCCGCCCAATACCTGGGCATCTGCTCAATTTCTGACCTCCGGGGGCTTCCGACATGACGAACGCGGTTTCGAAATTCATCGCTGCCATGCCCAAAGCCGAGCTGCACATGCATCTCGAAGGCTCGCTGGAGCCGGCGACGCTGATGGAATTGGCGGCGCGGAACGGCGTGCGCCTGCCCTATGCCGACGCCGCCGAACTGCAGCGCGCCTACAGCTTCGATGATCTGAAATCCTTCCTCGACCTCTATTACCTCGGCCTGACGGTGCTCCAGACGAGCGACGATTTCTACCGGATGACCTACGCCTATCTCGAGCGCTCGGCCCGCGACAACGTCCGCCATGCCGAGGTCTTTCTGGCGCCGCAGGCGCATCTCCGCCGCGGCCTCGCGATGTCGTTGTTCATCGATCCCGTCCTGGCGGCCTTCGCCGATGCGCGGGACGCTTTCGGCATCACCGGCGGGCTGATCCCGGTGATCCAGCGGCAGTTCGACGAATCCGACGCGCTGGCGATGGTCGCCGGTCTCGCCCCGTGGCGCGACCGTATCCTCGGCCTCGGCCTCGGCGGCCCGGAGGTCGGCAACCCGCCGAGCAAGTTCCGGCAGGTCTTCGCCAAGGCGCGGAACGACTACGGCTGGCGCATCACCGCCCATGCCGGCGAGGAGGGCGGACCCGATTACGTCCGCGAGGCCGTCGAGATCCTCGCCGTCGACCGCATCGACCACGGCGTGCGCTGCTCCGAGGATCCGGCGCTGATGGCGCTGATCGCCGAGCGCGGCCTGCCGCTGACCGTCTGCCCGCTGTCGAACGTCATGCTGCGCGTCTTTCCCGACATGCCGGCGCACAATATCCGGGCGCTCTACGACGCCGGGCTGCAGGTCACGATCAACTCGGACGACCCGCCCTATTTCGGCGGCTACGTGAACGAGAACTACGCGGCGATCCAGGCGGCGCACGGCTTCAGCGACGACGCGCTGCGGCACATGGCGCGCAACAGCTTCACCGCAGCGTTTCTCTCGGAGGATGTGCGCGGGCAGTACGTGTCGGAACTCGAGGCATTCGCGGGCTGATCGCCAGCCCAACCTCGTCATTGCGAGGAGCGCAGCGACGCGGCAATCCAGTGTCGCTGCAGCTGCCGTTGGATTGCTTCGCCTGCGGCTCGCAATGACGGCTGAATAAGGAAATCCGGGTCAGACCAGTCCGGCGATGATCTCGCGGTGGATCTCGAACAGCGCCGGATCTTCCGGCGAGCGCGGCCGTGCCTCGCCGACCTCGATGATCTTCTCGATCCGCGCCGGCCGGCAGCCGAGCACCACGATTCGGTCGGCGAGGAAGGCGGCCTCCAGCGTGTTGTGGGTGACGAGGAGCCCGGTCGGCGCATGCTTCAGCCAGAGATCCTGGAGCAACCCGCGCAGCCGCCGCGCGGTCAGCTCGTCGAGCGCGCTGAACGGCTCGTCGAGCAGCACGACGTCGGGTTCGATCGCGAAGGCGCGGGCGAGGGCGACGCGCTGCCGCTGGCCGCCGGAGAGCGCCAGCGGATAGGCCTCGGCGTAACTGGCGAGCTCGACCGACGCCAGCATCCGTGCGCCCTGCGCGCGCCCGACCCCGGCGGCGTCGGTCGCGATCGCGACGTTCTCGGCGACCTTCAGCCAATCGAGCAGGCGCGGCTGCTGGAAGACCATGCCGATCCGCGGCTCCCGCGCGCCGTCGCCGACGCGGATCGTGCCGCGGTCCGGCGCATCGAGCCCGGCAGCAAGGTGGAGCAGCGTCGTCTTGCCGATCCCCGACGGGCCGACGACCGCGACGAGCTCGCCCGGCAGCACCTCGAGCGAGAAGTCGCGCAGGATGGTCTCCGCTTCGCCGGTATGCGGCCGGTGATGCGTCTTGTCGACGCGAGCGAAATTTATGCCGCCGCTCATTGCGTCAGACCCGCGAGACGCGGCGCCAGCGCGTCAGCCGCCGCTCGAGCGTCTGCAGCATGCCGTATTCGATGATCGCCATGACGACGCCGAAGGCGATCGTCCAGGCGAGGACGCCGGCGACGTTCTGCGAGCTGAATTCCGAGTTGAGCTGATAGCCGACGCCGCTCGACAGTCCGAAGATCTCGACCAGCACGATGACCTTCCAGGCGAGGGAGAATCCCAGCCGCGCCCCGCTTAGCAGGAACGGCACCATCGCCGGCAGCCAGAGGCGCCGCAGCTGCGCCGAGCGCGGAATGCGGAAGACATGCGCCATCTCGATGAGGTCGGGGTCGATCGCGCGAACCCCCTGCACGACGCTGACGGTCAGCGCCGGCGCGACGCCGAGTCCGATCGCCACCACCGGCGTCTTCCAGCTGACGCCGAACCAAATGACGCAAAGCAGCGCCCAGACGAGGCCGGGAACGGTGAGGCCGAGGATGATGCCGGGCTCGAAGAAGGCGGCGAGCAGCCTGTTGCGGGCAATCGCGATGCCGAGCCCGACCGCGACGGCGAAGGCGAGCACCGAGCCCGAGAGGATCCGCCCGAGCGTCACGCCGATCTGCTGCAGCGCCGCGCCGGTCGGCACGATGCGGAGAAGCTCGCCGTAGACCTCGGCAACGTCGGGCACCAGCGGGCTCGCCAGCACCCGCGCCATCACCTCCCAGGCGACGATTACGACGAGGCAGAAGGCGAGGGGCGGCAGCACCGCGCGGACGGCGCGCGCCAGCGGCATTTGCCTGCGACGCGGAGTCGCTGCCCGCATCATTGGAACGTCGGTCATGGCGCGAGAGTCCCCAGGCAATGAACCCCGCGCCAAAGATCGTCATCCCGGCGAAAGCCGGGATCCATCCGTCCGAGAGCTCGACGGCGGATGAATGGATCCCGGCTTTCGCCGGGATGACGGTTCGGGTTGTACATTGCCTCGATCCTCAGCCCGGCAGATAGACCGACTTCGCCGGCAATTTGGCGAGGATGCCGGCCTTCACCGCCCTGTCGAGCTCGTCGTCGATGACCGCGAAGACGCCTGCGTCCCATTGATAGGCGTAGGTTTCGGCGAGGCGCTTCGGCAGCAGTTCGATGGCGTCGCGCTCGCTCGCCGGAATGCCCATCTCGTCGTGCAGCTCGGCGAGGATCTGCGGCCGCGCGTGGATCTCCTCGTTGACGGAGGCGTAGAGCTTTGCCAGCTGCTTCACCAGCGCCGGGTTCTCGGTCGCCCAGCCGCGCCGCGTCGACTGGCCGCCGAGGAACATGGTGCGCTGGTCGCCGGTCGCCTCGCGCCACATGTCGGCGACGCGGGCGATCTCGCGGGCGCCGCGTGCGATCAGCCGCGTCGAGGTCGGTTCCAGTGAGATGACGGCCTCGACGTCGCCGCGCTCGAACAGCGCGAGGTTGGCGGTCGGCGGCCCGAAGATGACCTCGACGTCATGCTTGAGATCGATGCCGTGCAGCGCCGCGGCGAGCCGCGCCTGTCGGTATGTTTCGGTCGTCTCGGGCTGCGAGGCGATGCGCCTGCCGCGCAATTCCTTCGGCGAGCGAAAAGAGCTGTCGCCGCGCACGATCCACGAGCCGTGATTGTTGAGGCCGGGCGCGAAGATCACGATGTCGTTGCCGCGCGCCAGGCTCTCGGCGGCGCCGATCGGGCCGAAGATGCTGACGTCGAGCGCCCCGGCGAGGAGCTGCACTGCCTCCTGGCCTGGATCGCCGCCGAGGAACTGGATGTCGAGCCCGTCCTTGAGGTCCGGTGCGGCACGTTCGATCAGCGGCCGCCAGACCGAGCCGGCGCTGCCGCGGCCCGGCTGCGACAGATGCACGGCGCGGCCGGCAGCGGCGGCGATCCCTATCGGGAGCGCCGTCGCCGCGACCAGCGACAATGCGGAGCGGACGAGCAAGGTCCGCCGCGTCAGCCGTGCGATGTCAGCTGACGATGAGCGTCGCATGCTCGCTCTGGCCCTCGGTCATGCCGTGCGACTTCATCCAGTCGTAGGTGCGCCCGAACAGTGTCGTGTCATAGGTGTCGACGTGCTTGTAGCGCACGAAGGCGCGCAGCAGCTCGTGCGGCTCGAGTGCGCCCTTCGCCGATTTCGCGATGTGGTGGGCGTATTTGTAGAAATCGGCATTGATCAGATCGACCGCCGCATTCTCGGCGTCGTAATAGGCTTTGCGCTGCTCCGCCGTCAGCTCGGGCGAGACGACCTCGCCGCCGCGATAGAACTGCGCCGCGACGATATGGGCGCCTTCCTTGAGCGCCAGGCTGATGAAGGGCTCCATCACCGTGACGGCGCGGAACGTCCCGTCCTTCAGCCCCTGCCAGCGCGTCAGCGGCAGGCCGCCGGGCTGGATCTTGACGTGGCTGGCGCCGACCGCGCTCTCCAGCATCTGCACCGTCGTGTAATGCGAGCCGGTCAGCTCCTGCACCACGACCGGCACGTCGGCGAGATCGCGCGGCACCTGCAGCGCCTCATCGAAAGTCACGATCGCCTGCGCCGCCACCGCCGAGCGCAGTGCCGCGATGTTGCCGCCGCGCTTGCCGCGCTCCAGCCGGTCGATGCTGGCCCATTCGCAGACGTTATAGCTGTCGGCACCGCCGCAATCGAACATCTGCTCCTTGAGCCGCGTCATGATCGGCGCCGCGGCGCTGTCCTTCTCGCGCGCCTCGTACGGGGCCGACATCGAGACGTCGAGTCCCGCCTTGGCGAATAATCCTTTCTCGATGCCGACCAGCACCGGCAGATCGAAGACCGGATTGTTCGGCGCGATCTTCACGACGGGTCTTTCGCTCATCATGATGCTCCTCATGTCTCCAGAAACAACGGATCAATTTTGTGTTTTAGAAATTTAACCGATTCATTCACGTAATATGGTCCAACGGCGGCGCGGTCGAAAGCGAAAAATGCCGCGGCGTCCCATCGCTTTTGCGCCGCTGGTATGACGGCGAACGAGGCCGAGCCATTCTGCGGCTGATCGCAGCCGTTTTCAAACCGCTGAATTGCGCGCTACAATCCACCAAAGATTGCGTCGGCCGGCAGATGCGGCTGCCGGCGAACAAGACAGGAGGAGACGACCATGGCGATCGCCGAGGATAACGAAATTCTCACCCGCGTCGGTCCCGGCACTCCGATGGGGGATCTGATGCGCGAGTATTGGGTCCCCGCGGCGATGTCGTCGGAGCTCGCCGCCGACGGTCCGCCGCTGCGCCTCAAGCTGCTCGGCGAAAAGCTGATCGCCTTCCGCGACACCGCCGGCCGCATCGGCGTCATGGATCACCGCTGCCCGCACCGCTGCGCCTCGCTGTTCTTCGGGCGCAACGAGGAGAACGGCATCCGCTGCGTCTATCACGGCTGGAAATTCGACGTCGACGGCAAGTGCCTCGAGCAGCCGAACGTGCCGCCGCACCAGGCCTTCGCCGACAAGGTCGCGGCCAAGGCCTACAAGACGGCGGAGCGCAACGGGCTGATCTACGTCTACATGGGCAAGCGCGAGACCGCCCCGCCGCTGCCCTTCGTCGAGGCGACGCTGGTCCCCGAGGACCAGGTCGAGATGGAGTTCGTGCAGCGCGAATGCAGCTGGCTGCAGGGCGTCGAGGGCGAGCTCGACACCTCGCATGTCGGCTTCTTGCATTTCGGCATGGTCAAGCCGGACGCCTTCAAGAATACCGGTTTCGAGCGGCCGGTCGTCGTCAACCGCGCGCCGGAATATGTCGCCAAGGAGACGCCCTACGGCGCCGTCTACGCCGCGCATCGCCCGAACGACGAGAGCACGACCTATTGGCGCTTCGGCCATCTGCTGATGCCGTTCTGGACGATGCCGCCGATCAACGGCATGGAGGACAATGTCCTGACGCGCGCCTATGTGCCGCTCGACGACGAGCACACGATGATCATCGAGATCTCGCGCAAAGGCGCCTACGACCGGCTGCGCGAGCGCGAGCCGATCCCCGGCGCGACGCAGCTCAACACCTATTTGCCGCAGACCTCGGACTGGCTCGGCCGCTTCCGCCTCGCCGCCAATATCACCAATGATTTCCTGATCGATCGCGAGGTGCAGCGGACGCAGAGCTACACCGGCATCCAGGGCGTCCAGCTGCAGGACCAGGCGATGCAGGAGAGCATGGGGCAGATCGTCGACCGCTCCCACGAGCATTTGGCGCCCAGCGACATGATGGTCGGTCGCGCCCGCCGCCTGCTGCTGCGCGCCGCCCGCGCCCATGCCGAGACCGGCGCCATGCCGGGCGACGCCGCCGACCCGTCCTGCCAGCAGGGCGCCCGCGGCGGCTTCTTCGTCGCTGCGAAGGGGCTCGACTGGATGCAGGCCTATGCGAGCCAGCTGTCCGGCGAGCGGCAGGCGGCGGAGTAGGGGCGGGTATTCCGCAAGGCGGCTTCTTGACTCGAACCTTAAGCCGTCATCCCGGCGAAAGCCGGGATCCATCTGTCCACAAGCGCGAGGGCGGATGAATGGATCCCGGCTTTCGCCGGGATGACGGTTAGGGTGGGGCGATTGTTGATTAATTACGTTTCCTGGCACAAACGTACGGCCACGGCGATATGCGCCCTGGCCTTCATCCTGGCGCTCGCGGTGGGCACCACGACCGCCGCGGCCGACGACTGGAACGCCGTCGCCGCCGCCGCGCGCAACGAAGGCAAGGTCGTCATCTATACCGCCGACGGCGTCTCGAAATGCGCCGACGAGAACGCCAAGGTCTTCCAGCAGCGTTACGGCATCGAGGTCTCGGTCCTCGCGGCGCGCGGCAGCGAGATCATGGAACGGGTGCGCTCCGAGCAGATCGCCGGCCGCTATCTCGGCGACGTCGAGATCAACGGCGGCCCGCCGCTCGCGACGCATGCGCGGGCCGGCAGCTTGGACAAGCTCGGCGACATCCCGAACGCCGCGAACCTGTCGCCCGAGAGCAAGGCGGCGTCGAGCGCGTATTCGGTGCCGATCATGAACCCGCAGCTCTCGATCCTGGTGAATTCGCGCCAGGTCAAGCCGGAGACCGAGCTGAAGAGCTGGTGGGATCTGCTGGACCCGAAATGGAAGGGCAAGATCCTCTCCGACGATTTCCGCGTGCCGGGCGGCGGCAGCGTCCTCTTCGCGGTGACCTACGACGCCTTCGGGGAGAAATTCCACCAGGGGCTCGCCGCCAACGACATCGTCATCAGCCGCAATTTCGTCAACGACGCGCGGCGCATCGCGCAGGGCGAGTTCCTTATCTACATCCCGCAGCACGCCCGCTACATGGAGGGGCTCAAGGGCCTGCCGGTGCGCTATTGGGTGCCCCAGGAGGGCGTCGCCTGGTACACGCTGCAAGCCGGCGTCCTCAAGAACGCGCCGCATCCCAACGCGGCACGGCTGATGGTGAACCATCAGCTTGATTTCGCCTCGCAGAAGACCTGCGCCGACCTCGGCTCGCCGCCGTCGGTCGCCGGCGTCGTCGAGAAGACCGACGACGATTATCGCGAGATGCTCGGCGCCAAGCTGCTCGGCACCAGCGGCACCGACCCCGACCAGACCGACGCCTATATCGCCAAGGCGAAGGCGATCTATACGAAGTAGCGCCGGACGCGCCGCCGCTTGGGCACCCCGGCACTCGTCATTGCGACGAGCGAAGCGAGGAAGCAATCCATGGTTGGAGGCTTGCAAATCGCGATCGAGGGGCCACATTGTACCTGATTTGTTCTTACGTTGAGGAGGCCGAGTCGTGCTGATGGGATGTGAGGATGGCGGATCGGAGGCGATCGTTCAAAGTGTGCAGTCGCGGCTCGTTGCGGATTCTGGTCGCCGGATCAGCGGGTTACATCGCGCTGCCTGTTCCTGCCGGGAACTCGGTGTGGTCTTCGAGAAGAATATTCAACAATTTCAATATTTTGTGGAGAATGGGCCGGGCTCGCCGCCTGTAAATCGCCTGTTCTTTCAGGCCGGCCGTGACCCTGCCTCTTTCTTGAGCTAGGGTCCGGGAAGATTTCCCGCCGGCTGGCCGCCGCCTCATTCTTCGCAAGGATCACTGCCTGTGGCGCATGCCGATTTCGTCCATCTGCGCGTCCATTCCGCCTATTCGCTCTCGGCCGGGGCGATCAAGGTCAAGCAGCTGGTCACGCTGTGCAAGCAGCAGAAGATGCCGGCCGTCGCGATCACCGATACCGGTAATCTCTTCGGCGCCCTCGAGTTCACCCTCGGCTGCACCGAGGCGGGAATCCAGCCGGTGATCGGCTGCGAACTCGGCCTGCGCCGCGGCGAGGGCGACGGACGGGGCGGGCGGACGACGCTCCCGCAGGATCCCGACCGAATCGTCCTGCTGGTCCAGAACGAAGCCGGCTACCGCAATTTGATGAAGCTGGTCAGCAAATCCTTCCTCGAGAGCGAGGGCGGCGCGGCGCCGGAGGTCGACATCGCCGATCTCGACGGGCGCAGCGACGGGCTGATCTGCCTCGCCGGCGGAGTCGGCGGCCCGGTCGGGCGGCTGCTCGGCGAAGGCCAGGACGGCGCGGCCGAGGCGATGCTGCTGCGCCTCGCCGGGCTCTTCCCGAATCGGCTCTACGTCGAGCTGATGCGGCACGGCATCGTCGCCGAGGACGCGATCGAGACCCGGCTAGTCGAGTTGGCGTATCGCCACGATCTGCCGCTGGTCGCGACCAACGACTGCTTCTTCCCCGATCCCGGCTTCTACGAGGCGCATGACGCGCTGCTCTGCATTGCCGAGGGCACCGTCGTCGGCCAGCAGGAGCGACGCCGGCTCAATCCCGAATACGCCTTCAAATCGGCGACCGAGATGCGCGATCTCTTCGCCGATCTGCCGGAGGCCTGCGACAACACGCTGGTCATCGCCCGGCGCTGCGCCTTCGTGCCGCCCCTCCGCAAGCCGATCCTGCCGGCCTTCACCACCGGCGAGGGCCGCGACGAGCCGGCCGAGCTGCGGGCGATGGCGGCGGCCGGGCTCGACGAGCGGCTGACGAAGATCCTCCGTCCGGAGATGACTGAGGACGAGCGCGAGGCGGCGCGGCGTCCCTACATCGACCGGCTCGCCTTCGAGCTCGATACGATCATCGCGATGGGCTTCTCGGGCTATTTCCTGATCGTCGCCGATTTCATCCAGTGGTCGAAGAAATCGGGCATCCCCGTCGGGCCGGGCCGCGGCTCCGGCGCCGGCTCGGTCGTCGCCTGGGCGCTGACCATCACCGATCTTGATCCCTTACGCTTCGGCCTCCTCTTCGAGCGCTTCCTCAACCCCGAGCGCGTCTCGATGCCGGACTTCGACATCGACTTCTGCCAGGACCGGCGCGACGAGGTGATCCGCTACGTCCAGGCGAAATATGGCCGCGACCGCGTCGCCCAGATCATCACCTTCGGAAAGCTGCAGGCCCGCGCCGTGCTGCGCGACGTCGGCCGCGTCCTCGAGATGCCCTACGGCCAGGTCGACCGCATCTGCAAGCTGGTGCCGAACAACCCGGCGGCGCCGGTGACCTTGCAGCAGGCGATCGACGGCGACCCGGCGCTGCAGGAGATGCGCGACACCGACGAGCAGGTGGCGCGGCTGATGACCAACGCGCTGAAGCTCGAAGGCCTCTACCGCCACGCTTCGACGCATGCCGCCGGCGTCGTCATCGGCGACCGGCCCTTGGACGAGCTCGTCGCGCTCTATCGCGACCCGCGCTCCGACATGCCGGTGACGCAGTTCAACATGAAATACGTCGAGATGGCCGGGCTGGTGAAGTTCGACTTCCTCGGCCTCAAGACGCTGACCGTGCTGGCGACGGCGCTGAAGCTTCTGGCGCAGCGCGGCGTCGACCTCGACCTCGCGAATTTGCCGCTTGACGATCCCAAGACCTACGAGCTGCTCGCCCGCGGCGACACGGTCGGCGTGTTCCAGCTCGAAGGTCAGGGGATGCGCGACATGCTGCGCAAGCTGATCCCCGACCGGTTCGAGGACATCATTGCCGTCGTCTCGCTCTACCGACCGGGACCGATGGAGAACATCCCGCGCTACATCGCGGTCAAGCACGGCCGCGAGCCGGCCGATTACCTGCACCCGTCGCTCGAGGGCATCCTCAAGGAGACGCACGGGATCATGATCTACCAGGAGCAGGTGATGCAGATCGCCCAGGTCCTGTCGGGCTATACGCTCGGCGGCGCCGATCTGCTGCGTCGCGCCATGGGCAAGAAGATCAAGGCGGAGATGGATGCCCAGCGCAAGCTGTTCGTCGACGGCGCCGCCGAGCGTAGCGTCGCCGCCAAGCTCGCCGACGGGATCTTCGATCAGGTCGCGAAGTTTGCCGGCTATGGCTTCAACAAATCGCACGCCGCCGCCTATGCGCTGGTCGCGTACCAGACCGCCTATCTCAAGGCCAACCATCCGGTCGAGTTCCTCGCTGCCTCGATGACCCTCGACCTCGGCAATACCGACAAGCTCAACGTCTTCCGCCAGGAGTTGGCCCGACTCGGCATCAAGCTGCTGTCGCCCGACATCAACCGCTCCGCCGTCGAGTTCACCGTCGAGGACACAAGGTCCGGCGCCGCGATCCGCTATGCCCTGGCCGCGGTCAAGGGCGTCGGCGCGCAGGCCATGCAGTCGATCATCGCCGAGCGCGTGGCGAAGGGCCGATTCGCCGATCTCTTCGATTTCGCCCGCCGCATCGACGTCAAATCCTTCAACAAGCGGCAGTTCGAATCGCTGGTCAAGGCGGGCGCCTTCGACAGCGTCAACCCGACGCGGGCACAGAGCTTCGCCGCCTGCGAGCTGCTGCTGCGCCACGCCGCCGCCGCGACGGAGGAGCGGAGCAGCCCGCAGGTCAGCCTCTTCGGCGGCGCCGACGCTGCCCATGCGCAGCGCCCGGCATTGCCGCTGGTCGACGACTGGCCGGCAATCGAGCGGCTGCAGCACGAGTTCGACGCGATCGGCTTCTACCTCTCGGCACATCCGCTCGACGCCTATGGCAAGAGCCTCGACCGCGTCGGCATCGTCCGCTTCGCCGACCTCGGCGCCCGGCTCGGCGGCGGCTCCGGCGGCGGCCGTCACAAGCTCGCCGGCATCCTCGTCGGCAAGAAGGAGCGGACGTCGCAAAAGGGCAGCCGCTATGCCTTCGTCCAGATGTCCGACGCCTCCGGCATCTTCGAGCTCACCGTCTTCTCCGAGGTGCTGGCCCAGTCGCGCCAGGCGTTGGAGACCGGCCAGCCGCTGATGGTCACGGCCGATTGCCGCATGGAGGAGGACACGATCCGCCTGACGGCCCAGCGCATCGAGCCGCTCGACGCCGCCGTCGCCCACGCTGCCGCCGGCTTGCGCGTCTATATCGGCGATTCCAAGGCGGTGACCTCGCTGCGCGGCATCATCGGCCGCGAGGGACCGGGCCGCGGCCGCGTCTCGGTCGTCGTGCCGCTCAACCCCGAGCGCGAGGTCGAGATCGCGCTGCCGGGCGGTTTCAAGATCGGCCCGGGCACGCGGGCCGCCGTCAAATCGCTCGCCGGCGTCGTCGATGTCCACGACATTTGATCGCGCCGTCCTGGCCAATCCCCTTGCCAAAACCCGGCGGCAAGACTATGTAACCCGCCCATTGCAACCCTCACACGGGGTCGCGGCCGCTTCCGGTGGAAGCATGCCGCTCCGGTGTCGACCCTGTCCGGTCGATTCTCCCCCGTGGCGGCTCAACCGGAAAAGGAATGAATTCGCATGACGATGCCGACGTTCACCATGCGCCAGCTCCTGGAAGCGGGCGTCCATTTCGGCCATCACACCCGCCGCTGGAATCCGAAGATGGAAAGCTACATCTTCGGCGTCCGTAACGGCATTCACATCATCGACCTCGAGCAGAGCGTGCCCTTGCTGCATCGCGGCCTGCAGGCGCTGCGCGACGTCGTCGCCGGCGGCGGCCGCGTGCTCTTCGTCGGCACCAAGCGCCAGGCGCAGGAGCCGGTCGCCGAGGCCGCCAAGCGTTGCGGCCAGTATTACGTCAACCACCGCTGGCTCGGCGGCATGCTGACCAACTTCAAGACTATCTCCGGCTCGATCCGCCGACTCCGCGAGCTCGACGAGCGCATCACCACGACGCAGGGCGGCCTCACCAAGCGCGAGCTCCTCGAGCTGACGCGTGACCGCGACAAGCTCGAGCGCGCGCTCGGCGGCATCAAGGAGATGGGCGGCCTGCCCGACGCGCTGTTCGTGATCGACACGAACAAGGAAGCGATCGCGGTCCGCGAAGCCAACACGCTCAAGATCCCGGTCGTTGCGATCCTCGATTCCAACTCGACGCCCGACGGCATCACCTTCCCGATCCCCGGCAACGATGACGCGATGCGCGCCATCCAGCTGTACTGCGACCTCGTCTCCGGCGCCGTCCTCGACGGTCTCCAGGCCGAGCTTTCGGGCAGCGGCGCCGACATCGGCGCCGAGGAGGACATCCCGGCCGAGGCGCTGCTCGATGACGTCGCCGAGGTGCCGCTCGACGTGCCGGCCGAGGAGCCGGCGCCCGAGGCGCACGCTTGACAGCCGCTTTCATAACGCCGGGCCGCGAGGCCCGGCCCTATCTGATCCGAGGTTAAGATCATGGCCGAAATTACTGCCGGTCTCGTCAAGGAACTGCGCGAGAAGACGGGCGCCGGCATGATGGATTGCAAGCGGGCGCTCGGCGAGACCGCGGGCGACATCGAGACGGCGATCGACTGGCTGCGCAAGAAGGGCCTCGCGGCGGCCGCGAAGAAGGCCGGCCGCGTCGCCGCCGAGGGACTCGTCGGTGTCGCCACCGGCGGCGTCGCCGGCGCCGCCGTCGAGGTCAATTCCGAGACCGACTTCGTCGCCCGCAACGAGGCGTTCCAGGACTTCGTCCGCAATCTCGCCGTGCTCGCGCTCACCGACGGCGACGATCTCGAGACGCTCAAGGCTGCAGCATACCCCGGCGAGCAACGCACCGTCGCCGAGCAGCTGACGCATCTCGTCGCGACGATCGGCGAGAACATGAACCTGCGGCGCGCCAAGCGCCTCACGGTCGACGATGGCGCCGTCGTCTCCTACGTCCACAACGCGCTGACCTCCGGTCTCGGCAAGATCGGCGTGCTGGTCGCGCTTGAGTCGACGGGTGATGCCGCCCGGCTGACCGCGCTGGGCAAGCAGCTCGCGATGCATATCGCGGCCGCCAATCCGCAGTTCCTCGACATCGCCTCGGTCGATGCCGCCTCGCTCGACCGCGAGCGCGACGTGCTGCGCGAGCAGGCGCGGGCGAGCGGCAAGCCCGATGCGATCATCGACAAGATGGTCGAGGGGCGCATCCGCAAGTACTACGAAGAGGTCGTCCTCCTCGAGCAGATTTTCGTGGTCGACGGCGAGAGCCGCATCGCCAAGGTCGTCGAAGCAGCCGCCAAGGAGATCGGCGCGCCGATCGCGATCACCGGGTTCCTGCGCTATGCGCTGGGCGAGGGGATCGAGAAGGAACAGGCCGATTTCGCCGCCGAGGTGGCGGCCCAGCTCGGACGCTAAGCGCGACGCTCGCGCGATTGAAGGCGAGCGTCAGCGGTCCGAGTGATGTATGATGGACCGTGCGGTCGTGCGCCGCGATCGCTCGCCGGCGCGTTGCGAGTGCACCCGCCGACAGAGGATTAGGAGTTGATGTCCTTGGCCGCCCCGTACCGCCGCGTCTTACTGAAGATCTCCGGCGAAGCGCTGATGGGCGATCGGGAATACGGGCTCGACCCCGAGATGGTGACGCGCATCGCCTCGGAGGTGAAATCCGTCCACGAGCGTGGCGTCGAGGTCTGCCTCGTGATCGGCGGCGGCAATATCTTCCGCGGCGTCGCCGGCGCGGCGGCCGGCATGGAGCGGGCCTCCGGCGATTTCATGGGCATGCTGGCGACGGTGATCAACGCCCTCGCCATGCAGAATGCGCTCGAGCGCTGCGGCGTCCCGACCCGCGTCCAGTCGGCGATCACCATGCAGGCGGTCTGCGAGCCCTATATCCGCCGGCGCGCCATGCGCCACATGGAGAAGGGCCGCGTCGTGATCTTCGCCGCCGGCACCGGCAATCCGTTCTTCACGACCGATACCGCGGCGGCGCTACGCGCTTCCGAGATGGGCTGCGACGCGCTCCTCAAGGCGACCAAGGTCGACGGCGTCTACAGCGCCGATCCCAAAAAGGTGCCGGAGGCGACGCGCTTCGAGCGCCTGACCTACCACGACGTCCTCTCGAAGGACCTCCAGGTGATGGACGCCTCGGCGATCTCGCTCGCCCGCGAGAGCAACATCCCGATCCTCGTTTTCTCGATCCACAAGCCGGGCGGCTTCGCCGATGTCGTCGCAGGCAATGGGCTTTTCACCATCATCTCGGAGGAGAGCTGACATGGCCGAAGATGCCGTGGTCAAGGATCTCAGGCGCCGCATGGATGGCGGCCTCGACGTGCTGCGCAAGGAGCTGGTGGGGCTTCGCACCGGCCGAGCCTCGGCAAATCTGCTCGATCCCGTGCAGGTCGAGGCCTATGGCAGCATGATGCCGCTGAACCAGGTCGCCAACGTCAGCGTCCCGGAGCCGCGCATGCTGGTCGTCCAGGTCTGGGACCGCTCGATGTCGAAGGCGGTCGACAAGGCGATTCGCGAGGCCGGGCTCGGTCTCAATCCGCAGACCGAAGGCCAGACGATCCGCGTCCCGATCCCCGACCTGAACGAGGAGCGCCGCCGCGAGCTCACTAGGGTTGCCGCGAAATACGCCGAGGCGGCGCGCGTCGTCGTTCGCAACGTCCGCCGCGACGGCATCGATCAGGTGAAGAAGCAGGAGAAGGACGGCGACATCTCGCAGGACGAGCAGCGCAAGCTGCAGCACGACATCCAGGGCCTGACCGACGAGTTCATCCAGAAGATCGATGAGCTCTTGGCGCAAAAGGACAGAGAGATCCTGCAGGTCTGAACGGATGGATACGACATCGCACGCCTCGCCCGCGCCACCCGTCCACGTTGCCATCATCATGGATGGCAACGGGCGCTGGGCGGCCTCGCGCGGCCTGCCGCGCATCGCCGGGCATCGCCGCGGCGCCGAGGCGGTGCGGCGGACGGTGCAGGCGGCGTCGGAGATCGGGATCTCGTACCTGACGCTGTTCGGATTTTCCTCGGAGAACTGGAAGCGGCCGCTGCTCGAGATCGACGATCTGATGGGTCTGCTACGACATTACCTGCGCGGCGAGATCGCCGATCTGCACCGTAACGGCGTGCGGCTCCGCGTCATCGGCCAGCGCGACCGCTTGGCGCCGGATATCGTGACCCTGATCAGGAACGGCGAGACGCTGACCCAGGACAATACCGGCCTGACGCTGACGCTGGCGCTGTCGTACGGCGGGCGCAGCGAGATCGCCCTCGCGGCGCGCGAGGTCGCGCGACGGGCGGCGGCCGGCGAGCTCGATCCCGAGACGATCGACGAGGCTTGTGTCGCCGGCCATCTCATGACTGCCGACATCCCCGATCCCGACCTGCTGATCCGCACCAGCGGCGAGCAGCGGATCAGCAATTTCCTGCTGTGGCAGACCGCCTACGCCGAGTTCATCTTCACCGAGACGTTATGGCCCGATTTTGCCAAGAGCGATCTCGAGCAGGCGGTGCGGGATTTTCATGGCCGAGACCGTCGATTCGGCGCATCCGTTGGTTCGCGATAACACCCCGGCACGCGGCAAATCCGGATCGCTGCGCCTGCGCGTCGCGTCCGCCGTCGTTCTGGCGCCGGTGGCGCTGGCGGCAGCCTGGCTCGGACCGCCGCTGCTGTCGCTGCTGGTCGTCTGCGCCGCGGCCGGGATGGCCTGGGAGTGGACCCGGCTCTGCCGCGGCGGCCGCAGCCACAAGAGCGACTGGCTGGTCATATTCCTCGTCGTTGCGAGCGTCGTGACGGCGGCATTCGGGGCCCCTGCGGCGGGCGTCGCCGTGGGCGTGCTCGGCAGCGCCGTCGCGGCGACGCTCAACCGTGACGTGGCGATGCTGGCCGCCGGCGGCGTCCTGTGGATCAGCCTGCCGTGCATTGCCCTGTTGTGGCTCGCCGCCGATCCCGGCGTCGGTCGTCCGACCGTGCTGTGGATCCTTGGCCTGGTCTGGGCGACCGACATCGGTGCCTATGCCGTCGGTCGCGCCCTCGGCGGCCCGCGTCTGGCGCCGCGCTTCAGCCCGAACAAGACCTGGGCCGGTCTCGCCGGCGGCGTCGTGTGTGCCGCAGCGGCCGGGGCGGTGACGGCACTGCTGCTCGGCAACTCGGCGATGGGGGCGGTGGTGCTGTTGAGCGGCGCGCTGGCCGTGGTAGCGCAGGCTGGCGACCTCGTCGAATCGGTCGCCAAGCGGCGCTTCGGCGTCAAGGATTCGAGCGGCCTCATTCCCGGCCACGGCGGCCTCCTCGACCGCCTCGACGGGATGCTCGCGGTCGTCCCGGCGGTTGCCCTCCTGAGCATTTTAGGCGGAAGCGGTGTGCTGACATGGCAATGACGACATCATCCGAGCGGCCGCGCAGCGTCACCGTCCTCGGCAGCACCGGCTCGGTCGGCTGCAACACGATCGATCTGATCGAGCGCCAGCCCGATGACTTCGTGGTCGAGGCGCTGACCGCCCATCGCAACGTCGACCTGCTTGCCGAGCAGGCCCGCCGGCTCGGCGCGAAGCTCGCCGTGATTGCGGATCCCAGCTGCTATGGCGCTTTGCAGGCGGCGCTCGCCGGCAGCGGCGTCGAGGCCGCCGCCGGGCCCGAGGCCGTGATCGAGGCGGCCGCCCGGCCGGCCGATTGGGTGATGGCGGCGATCGTCGGCGCCGCCGGTCTCGCGCCGACGCTGGCGGCGATTCGCCGCGGCGCCATGGTCGCCCTCGCCAACAAGGAGGTCCTTGTCTGCGCCGGGGCCCTGGTGATGGAGGAGGCGGCGCGGCACGGCGCCAAGCTTCTGCCGGTCGACAGCGAGCACAACGCCATCTATCAGGTGTTCGATGCGGCACAGCCCGACGCGATCGACCGCATCGTCCTGACGGCGAGCGGAGGCCCGTTCCGCGAGCTCTCCTACGATGCCATGGGCCATGTGACGCCGGAGCAGGCGGTCAAGCATCCGAATTGGCTGATGGGCGCCAAGATCTCGATCGATTCGGCGACGATGATGAACAAGGGGCTCGAGCTGATCGAAGCCTATCACCTGTTTCAGCTCGCCGACGACCGTATCGATATCGTCGTGCATCCCCAGTCGATCGTGCATGGCTTGGTCGTCTACCGCGACGGCTCCGTCCTGGCCCAGCTCGGCTCGCCCGACATGCGCACGCCGATCGCCTATACCCTCGCCTGGCCGAAGCGGATGGCGGCTCCGACGAAGCGGCTCGACCTCGCCGCGCTCGCCCAGCTCACCTTCCAGGCGCCTGATGACCGGCGATTCCCGGCACTTCGCCTGGCGCGCGCCGCCTTGCAACAGGGCGGCGGCGCCCCAACTATCTTGAATGCCGCCAACGAGATCGCCGTCCATGCCTTCCTCGAACGGGAGATTGGCTTTCTCGACATCGCGCGGATCGTCGAGCGGACCTTGGAGGCGCTCGGCGCGACCGTGCTATCGACGCTCGAGGACGTCCATCAGTATGATCGCGAGGCCCGCCGCCTCGCCAGCGGCTACGTCGGCAGCGGCGGCCGGGCGCGTGCGATCTAGGAGAGCGAGACGATGATGAGTTTTGCCAGCAGCTGGCCGGGCACGGTCGTTGTTTTCCTGATCGTCCTCACCGTGCTCGTCTTCGTGCACGAGCTGGGTCACTACCTAGTGGCGCGGCGCAACGGCGTCCGCATCGAAGTCTTCTCGATCGGCTTCGGTCCGGAGATCTTCGGTTGGTTCGATCGTGCCGGCACCCGCTGGAAGCTGAGCGCCATACCGCTCGGCGGCTACGTCAAGATGTATGGCGACGCCGACGCCAGCTCGATGCCCTCGGGCGAGATCAAGATGATGACCGAGGACGAGAAGGCGGTCTCCTTCCATCACAAGCGGCTCGGCCAGCGTATCGCCGTCGTCGCGGCTGGGCCGATCGCCAATTTCCTCTTCGCCATCGTGCTGCTCGCCGGACTCTTCATGACCGTCGGGCAGCAATTCACCCCGCCGGAGGTCGGCCAGATCGAGCCCAACAGCGCCGCCGAGCGCGGTGGGCTGAAGCCGGGGGACACGATCCTGAAGATCGACGGCGGCGCGGTCGAAAGCTTCGCGGACATCCAGCGCGAGGTCTACGGCAACCCGGGCGTCGCGATGCAACTCGTCATCCGGCGCGACGGTGCCGAGCAGACGCTCTCGGTCACCCCGCAGATGACCGAGATGACGGATCGATTCGGCAACACCTATCGAGTAGGTCTGCTCGGCATCCGGCGCAGCGGCGTCGATTATATCCAGCGCGGTCCGGTCTCCGCCGTCTCGCGCGCCGTCGGAGAGATCTGGAACCTCTCGGTCGGCACGCTCAAGGCGAGCTGGCAAATGATCATCGGGCAGCGCTCGACCGACGAGCTCGGCGGCCCGCTGCGCATCGCCCAGATGTCCGGCGAGGTAGCGCAAGGCGGCATCGCGGCGTTGCTCTATTTCATGGCCGTGCTGTCGGTCAATCTCGGCCTGATCAATCTCTTCCCGATACCCGTTCTTGACGGGGGACATCTCCTGTTCTATGTCGCGGAGGCCCTTCGGGGTAAGCCGCTTGGGCAACGGGCGCAGGAATACGGCTTTCGGGTCGGCCTTGCCCTGGTGCTGTCGCTGATGGTCCTGGTCACGTGGAATGACCTCAGTCATCTCGGCATCGTCGCGTTCTTCAGGGGTCTGATCAGCTGATCAGACGGGAATCGGGGGGCTGAGTGGGGTTTTCGATCGCAAGGCTGGTACGCCGGCTTGTTCTGGCGGCGGCCGTCGTTGTGCCGGGATGGTGCCTGCCGGTTTTCGCGCAGGTCGAGGGCGGCGGCATTGTCCGCGAAGTCCGTATCGAGGGGACTCAGCGAATCGAGCCGGAGACGGTACGATCCTATCTGCTCGAGCAGCCCGGCGACCCTTTCGACCCCGACCGGCTCGACGCCTCGCTGAAGGCATTATTCGCGACCGGGTACTTCGCGGACGTCAATCTGCGCCGCGAGGGCGATACGCTAATCGTCAAGGTCGTCGAAAATCCGATCATCAATCGGATCGCCTTTGAAGGTAACAAGAAGTTCGACGACAAGGCGCTGAACGACGAGATGCAGCTGCGGCCGCGCGTCGTCTACACGCGCGCCAAGGTCCAGGCGGACGTCAAGCGGATCGTCGAGCTCTACCGCCGCAGCGGACGCTTCGCGGCGACCGTCGAGCCCAAGGTCATTCCGCTCGATCAGAACCGGGTCGATCTCGTCTACGAGATCAACGAGGGCGCCCTGACCGAGATCTCGAGCATCAATTTCGTCGGGGCCCACCAATTCACCGCGGCCCAGCTGCAAGATGTGATCTCGACCAAGGAGAGCCGCTGGTACCGTCTGCTCAGCACCAGCGATACCTACGATCCCGACCGCATCACTTATGACCGCGAGCTGCTGCGGAAATTCTATCTCAGCCAGGGCTATGCCGATTTCCGGGTGATCTCGGCGGTCGCCGAGCTCAACCAGCAACGCGACGGCTTCTACATCACCTTCACCATCGATGAGGGCGATCGTTATCGCTTCGGCAAGGTCGACATCGACAGCCAGATGAAGGATGTCGCTGGCAGCGAGTTGACGCCGCTTATCACGACGGCGCAAGGCGACTGGTACGACGCCGACGCGGTCGAGAAGACCGTCAATGCGCTCACCGACGCGCTCGGTACCAAGGGATTCGCCTTCGTCGACATCCGGCCGCGCGCGACGCGCAACCGAGACAACCATACGATCGACGTCACCTACGTCATCCAGGAGGGCCCACGGGTCTTCGTCGAGCGCATCGACATTGTCGGCAACTTGCGGACGCTCGACAAGGTCGTGCGGCGCGAGTTCCGTCTGGCCGAGGGCGACGCCTTCAATACCGCGAAGCTGCGGCGTTCCGAGGAGCGGATCAAGAACCTCAATTTCTTCAAGAAGGTCGAAGTCACCAACGCGCCCGGCAGCGCGCCTGATCGGACGGTCATTACCGCCCAGGTCGAGGAGCAGTCGACCGGTGAGCTGTCGCTCGGCGGCGGCTTCTCGACCACCGACGGGCCGATCGGAAACGTTTCGGTCAGCGAGCACAATCTCCTCGGGCGCGGTCAGGATCTGCGCGTCGGACTGACGCTCTCCGGCCGTGCCCAGCAGGTCGACCTCAGCTTTACCGAGCCCTATTTCATGGGCCACAACATCGCTGCCGGTTTCGATCTCTACCAGATCGACCAGTCGAATCAGCTCAACGCGACCTACGACCAGTTCACCCTCGGCATGGCGCTGCGGGCCGGCTACCAGGTTAGCGAATATCTGCGGAACACCTGGCGTTATACGTTGCGGACGGACAGCATCCAGAACATCCAGACCGGTGCTTCGCTGTTCATCATCGACGCCGCGGGGAGCCGCCTGACGTCGTCGATCGGCCAGGTGCTGTCCTATGATCGGCGGGACAATATCCAGGATCCGTCGCGCGGCTACCTCCTGTCTCTCGGCACCGATCTCGCCGGCTTCGGAGGCGACGTGCGGTATATTCGCACCAAGGCGAACGCCGGCTGGTTCTATACGGTCGCGCCGAAATATGTCGTTAGCCTGACCGGCGAGGCCGGCCAGATCGCCGGCTTGGGCCAGCCGGTCAATATCCAGGACCGCTGGTTCGTCGGCGGCGACAATCTGCACGGTTTTGCGACGGCCGGTATCGGCCCGCGGGACAACACGACCGGCGATGCCCTCGGCGGAAATCTCTACTACGTCGGCTCGGCGTCTCTGGGCTTCCCGCTTGGCCTGCCGCAAGAGTTTGGCGTCTCGGGACGCGTCTTCACCGATATCGGCGATTTGTGGTCGTTCGATCTGCTGCCGAACGATATCGCGAACGGTCGGACGAAGGCGTCTGCGCAGGACATCAACTCGGTGCGCATGTCCGCCGGTGCCGGCGTCGCGTGGAAATCTCCCTTCGGTCCGATTCGTCTCGATCTGGCGGTGCCGGTGTTAAGGCAGCCCTTCGATAAATCGGAATTCTTCCGTATCAGTTTTGGCACGAGGTTCTAGATGTTGACGAAATTTGGCGGGCTCGCCGGGATGCTGGCGCTTGCGGTCATGACTGCCGCTCCGGCCTCCTATGCTGCGGACGCTCCGGCTACCCCGCCCGCCGCGGCGGTGCAGGCGCCGCCGGCTCCGACCCTCATCGTTCTTGACTTCGAGCGCATCCTGCAGGATTCGAAGGCCGGGAAGTCGCTCGCTCAACAGCTGCAGCAGCGCGCCGCGACGTTCCAGAAGAGTTTCCAGCAGCTGGAGGCGGAACTCAATACGGATCAGCAGACGCTTGCCCGTCAGCAGTCCATTCTGGCGCAGGACGCCTTCTCCGCGAAGGTGCGCGATCTGCAGCGCCGCGCCGACGAGGTGCATGAGAAGGAGGCGCAGGCCAATGCCGCCCTGAACCAGGGACGCAACGACGGCATCTTGCAAATTCAGCAGAAGATCAAGCCGATCCTCGACGACATCATGAAGGAGCGCGGCGCCAACGTCGTCCTCACCCGCAGTGCTGTGATGGTGATCGCCGACGATCGTTTCGACGTGACCGAAGAGGCGCTCAAGCGGCTTGACGAAAGGCTGCCGATCCTGAACGTCAACGTCGCCGAACCCGCGGCGTCGTCTGCAGCCGCGCCGAAGTCGGCCGCCCCGGCGCCGGCTCCCGCCGCGGCCCCCGCGAAGAAGAAATAGCCGGTCGTCGAAAGGCGCCCGCGCTCGGTGCGGCCGACATGGCGCGATGATTGATAATCCGCCTCAGATCGGGCACAACGTCGTGACGCGGCATGGCGCCGCGTGTGGCCCTGCCGTATCGCGAAGGAAATCCGGCCGGGTCGCGGCGATGCGACGCCCTGCGGGCAAGAGGGAAGATTAGGATGGACACGGCCGGCCAAGAGGGCCGAGTACCCGATCTCGACATCCTGCGGATTCAGGAGATGATCCCGCATCGCTACCCGTTCCTCATGATCGATCGGGTGGTCGAGATCATTCCGAACGAGAGCGCCGTCGGAATCAAGAATGTCTCGATCAACGAGCCGCATTTTGCCGGGCATTTTCCGCAGCGGCCCGTCATGCCCGGCGTCCTGATTATAGAGGCGATGGCGCAGACCGCCGCCGTCCTGGTGGTGCAGACCCTCGGCCCGCAGGCCGAGGGCAAGCTCGTGTATTTCATGAGCGTCGATGATGCGCGCTTTCGCCGCCCCGTCGTACCGGGCGACACCTTGCACGTCCACGTCGCGAAGCAGCGCAATCGCGGCAGCGTCTGGAAATTCGTCGGCCAGGCCAAGGTCGAAGGCAAATTGGTAGCCGAGGCGACCTATTCCGCGATGTTGATGGACGCGTGAGGCCAATCTCCGAATGACGCAAATCCATCCGACGGCGATCGTAGAGCCGGGTGCCGCGCTGGCGGAGACGGTGAAGATCGGGCCGTTCTGCATCGTCGGCGGCGATGTCGAGCTCGGCGACGGCGTCGTGCTCCATTCGCATGTCGTCGTCACCGGCAGGACCCGCATCGGCGCCAACACCAGCGTCTTCCCCTTCGCCTCGATCGGGCATGCGCCGCAGGACCTGAAATACGCCGGGGAGGAATCGCGGCTCGAGATCGGCCACGACAACGTTATCCGCGAGCAGGTCACGATGAACCCCGGGACGCGCGGCGGCGGCATGCTGACGCGCGTTGGCAACCATTGTCTCTTCATGGTCGGCGTGCACGTCGCGCACGACTGCGTGATCGGCGACCACGTCATCATGGCGAACAACGCGACGCTCGGCGGCCATGTCGTGGTCTCCGACAACGCCGTGCTCGGTGGGCTCTCGGCGGTGCATCAGTTCGTCCGCATCGGCCAGCACGCGATGATCGGCGGCATGTCCGGGGTCGAGCGCGACGTCATCCCGTTCGGCTCGGTGATGGGTGATCGCGCCCGCCTCTCCGGGATCAATCTCATCGGGATGCAGCGCCGCGGCTTCTCGCGCGACGAGATCCAGTCGCTGCGCTCCGCCTTCCAGCTCCTCTTTGCCGACGCCGGGACGCTGAGCGAGCGGGTCGCCGAGATCGCCGAGAAATTCGGCGACGTCGCGCCGGTCCGCGACATCGTCGACTTCATCCGCGCCGATTCCAGCCGGGCGATCTGCCAGCCCAAAGGAAATGGCGGGTAAGCTCGGGATCCTCGCCGGCGGGGGCGAGCTGCCGCGCCGGATCATCGCCGCTTGCCGCGCCGCCGACCGGCCGTTCTTCGTCCTCGCTTTCAAGGACGAGGCAGATCCCGCGATCCTCGTCGACGCGCCGCATGCGGTGATCCGCATGGGCGCCGCCGGCGAGGGCTTCCGCATCCTGCACGAGGCCGGCGTCGAGGAGATCGTCTTCGCCGGCGGCGTCCGTCGCCCCACCGTCGCTTCGTTGCGACCGGATTGGCGCACCGCCAAGTTCTTTGCCCGCATCGGCTACCGCGCGCTCGGCGACAATGGCCTGCTGTCGGCGGTGATCAAGGAACTCGAGGACGAAGGCTTCCGCGTCGTCGGCGCCGACGCGATCCTCGGCGGCGATCTCGCGCCGCGCGGCGTCTTTGGGCGCATCGCACCGGACGAGCAGGCGAACGCCGATATTGCCTATGGCGTCAAAGTGGCGCGCGCCATCGGCAGCCTCGACATCGGCCAGGCGGTCGTCGTGCAGCAGGGGATGGTGATCGGCGTCGAGGCGATCGAGGGGACGGACGCGCTGCTGCAGCGTTGCGCCGGCCTGCGTCGCGAGGGGCTCGGCGGCATCCTGATAAAGATCGCCAAGCCGGGGCAGGAGCGGCGCGCCGATCTGCCGACGATCGGCGTGCGGACAGTCGAGGGGGCCCTCGCCGCCGGGTTGCGCGGCATCGCCGTCGAGGCCAACGCTACGATCGTCATCGATCGCCGCGGCGTCGCCGCCGCGGCCGATGCCGCCGGTCTCTTCGTCGTCGGCCTGACGACCGGCGAGGTCCAGGTCGGGCGGAATGGCTGAGGCAGCGCCCGACGGAATGCTGATCTTCGTCATTGCCGGCGAGCCCTCGGGCGATGTGCTCGGCGGCGCCTTGATGGCGGCGCTGTCGCGGCGCAGCGGCGGCGCCATCCGGTTCGCCGGGATCGGCGGCCCGCGCATGGCGGAGCAGGGGTTGCGCTCGCTGATGCCGCTTCACGAGCTCGCGATCATGGGGATGGTCGAGGTCCTGCCGCGGGCGCGACGGCTGCTCCGCCGGATCCGGGAAACCGCCGACGCGATCGTCGCAATGCAGCCGGCCGCGGTGGTCACGATCGACAGCTCGGGCTTCACCTGGCGCGTCGCGAAACGCTTGCGCGAGCGAGGCGTCACGATGCCGCTGATCCATTACGTCGCGCCCATGGTCTGGGTGTGGCGGCCGGAGAACGCCGCCAAGATTGCCGCGCTTTACGATCATCTGATGACGCTGCTGCCCTTCGAGCCGCCGTATTTTACCGCCGTCGGCCTCGCCTGTACCCATGTCGGCCATCCGATCATCGAAAGTGCCGCCGGCTCCGGCGACGGAGTCGGTTTCCGCGCGCGTCACGGCATCGCGCCGGACGCGCGCCTCCTGTGCCTGCTGCCCGGCAGCCGCCGCGGCGAGGTCAAGCACCTCGTGCCGGTGTTTCGCGCCACGGTCGAACGGTTGCGGCGCAGCCTCGGCGAGTTTCGCGTCGTCGTGCCGACGCTCGATCTTGTCGCGCCCATGATTGGACGCGCCATGCACGACTGGCCAGTGCCGCTCACCATTGTTGGCGGCGATGCGAAATACGATGCTTTCGCGGCGAGCGATGTCGCGCTGGCGGCCTCCGGCACCGTCGCGCTCGAGCTCGCGATGGCGAGCCTGCCGGCGGTCATCACCTATCGCACCAACCTGATCACGGCATGGCTCGCGCGGCGCTACGTCAAGGCGCCCTATGCCAATCTTATTAACGTTGTGCTCGACCGCATGCTGGTGCCGGAATTGCTGCTGGAGGATGCGACGCCCGATCGGCTAAGCTCGGCCGTCGCGCATTTGTTCGACGATGCCGCCGCGCGGGCGGCGCAGGTTGCCGGCTATCGCGAGGGATTGGCGCGTCTCGGCCAGGGCGGGATGTCGCCGAGCCTGCGCGCCGCCGACCAGGTTCTGGCAGTCATCGCCGCGCGGCGCGACGCCACGGTCAAGCAAGGAGACAATCGATGACGACAGCGACCACTGCGGCGGGCACGACGGGCCAGGCGATCGTCGCCGCGGCGCGTCTGCTCCACACGATGATCCGCGTCCGCGACCTCGACAAGTCGATCGACTTCTACACCCGGCTCCTGGGCATGAAGCTGCTGCGCAAGACCGACAACGAGGGCGGCCGCTATTCGCTCGCCTTCGTCGGCTATGGCGCCGAAAGCGAGCAGGCGGTGATCGAGCTGACCTATAACTGGGATCAGGCCGAGCCCTATGCGCTCGGCACCGGCTTCGGCCATCTCGCGATCGGTCTGCCGGATATCTACGCTGCCTGCGAGCGCCTCGCCGCCGAGGGCGTCAAGATTCCCCGTGCGCCGGGCCCGCTGAAATTCGGCACGACGGTGATCGCCTTTATCGAGGATCCCGACGGCTATCGCATCGAGCTGATCGAGCGCAGCTAGCAGGCGTCAGCGCAGAAAACCGACCCAGAAGAGCCACGCGACGGCGAGAGCCGCCGTCACGGCGAACAAGCCGCGCTGCAGCCGTCGCAGCAGCGGTGCGGCATTGTCGTTCGCCGTCGCCGGCCGGCGAGGATCCGCGCGCGTGATGAAGGCGCGGATCCCGCGCTCGCCTTGCGGCGAGCGACCGGCCAGGTCGGGGTTGGGCAGGCGTGTGTTAGCCACGCTTGTCGATCGGGACGTAATGCCGCTGCGTGTGGCCGATATAAAGCTGGCGCGGCCGGCCGATCTTCTGCTGCGGATCCTCGATCATCTCGTTCCACTGCGCGACCCAGCCGACGGTGCGCGCGATGGCGAAGAGCACGGTGAACATCGAGACCGGAATCCCCATCGCCCGCAGGATGATGCCGGAATAGAAATCGACGTTCGGATAGAGCTTCTTCTCGATGAAATACTCGTCCTCGAGAGCGATCCGCTCGAGCTCCATCGCGAGGTCGAGCAACGGCTCGTCACGCACGCCGAGCTCGTCGAGCACCTCATGGCACGCCTTGCGGAGGACGCGGGCTCGCGGGTCATGGTTGCGATAGACGCGATGGCCGAAACCCATCAGCAGGAAGTTGTCGTTCTTGTCCTTGGCGCGCGCGATGAACTCGGGAATCCGCGAGCGGTCGCCGATCTCCTGGAGCATCTTGAGGACGGCCTCGTTGGCGCCGCCATGCGCCGGTCCCCACAGCGAGGCGATGCCGGCCGCGATGCAGGCGAAGGGGTTGGCGCCGGACGAGCCTGCCATGCGCACCGTCGAGGTCGAAGCATTCTGCTCATGATCGGCGTGCAGGATGAAGATCTTGTCCATCGCATTGGCGAGGATCGGATTGACCTTGTATTCCTCGCAAGGGACCGCGAACATCATGTGCAGGAAGTTCTCGGCATAGCCGAGCGAGTTCTTCGGATACATGAAGGGCTGGCCGACCGAATACTTGTACGCCATGGCGGCGATCGTCGGCATCTTGGCGATCAGCCGGTATGAGGCGACCATCCGCTGACGCGGGTCCTGGATGTCGGTCGAGTCGTGATAGAACGCCGAGAGAGCGCCGACGACGCCGCAGAGGACCGCCATCGGATGCGCGTCGCGGCGGAAGCCGCGGAAGAAGGCGCTGAGCTGCTCGTGCACCATCGTGTGGTGGTTGATGTCCCATTCGAACTGCTTCTTCTCGGCGGCCGTCGGCAGCTCGCCCTTAAGCAGGAGATAGCTGACCTCGGTGAAGTCGCTGCGTTCGGCGAGCTCCTCGATCGGATAACCGCGGTAGGACAGCTCGCCCTTGTCGCCGTCGATGTAGGTGATCGCGGACTGGCAGCTGCCCGTCGAGGTGTAGCCGGGGTCGAAGGTGAAATATCCGGTGTCGCCGTAGAGGCGGCGAACGTCGATCACGTCAGGTCCGACCGTGCCGGTCAGAACTGGGAATTCCCAGGTCTTCCCCGCGGCGTTGTCGGTCACGGTAACGGTGCGGTTTGTCGAACTGGACTTCGCCGGGGCCATTTTTCCATCCATGGGTGTATGTCCTAGGGCTGGCGTTTGCTGCGCTGCAAAAGAAATAGTGTCGGAGAATAGGACGGCTCGAATTAATTATCAAACAAAGCCGTCGAATCCGCTCAATTCGCCGCCGCGACGGCGTCGGCCAGCCGCCTGAGGGTTTCGTCGCGTCCGAGCGTCACCATCACGTCGAAAATCGGCGGCGACACGGTCGAGCCGCTGAGCGCGGCGCGAAGCGGTTGGGCGGCGGCGCCCAGCTTGAGGCCCTTTGCCTCGGCAAAGCGCCGCACCGTCTCTTCGAGCGCTGGAGGCGCCCATTCCGATGCGGCGAGCACCCGCGACAGCTCGTCCAGCGTGGTGCGCGAATCGGCGACGAGACGATGCGCCTTCTCGTCGAGAGCGAGCGGCCGTGGCGCGACGTAGAATCGTGCGCCGTCGGCGAGCTCGGCGAGGGTCTTTGCCCGCGTCTTCAGCCCAGCCATGCCGGCGATGAGCCGATTGTGCGCTGCGGCATCGAGGGGCCGGCCGATCGCCTGCTCGAGGCGCGGCGCCACCAGCTCGGCAAGTCGCGCGTCGTCGGTCTGGCGGATGTAATGGCCGTTGACGCTGTCGAGCTTGGTGAAGTCGAAGCGCGCCGGCGCGCGCCCGACGGCGCCGATGTCGAACCATGCCACCGCCTGCTCGGTCGAGATGATCTCATCGTCGCCGTGACCCCAGCCCAGCCGCAGCAGGTAGTTGCGCAGGGCCTCGGGAAGATAGCCCATATCGCGATAGGCCTCGACGCCGAGGGCCCCGTGCCGCTTCGACAGCTTGGCGCCGTCGGCGCCGTGGATCAGCGGCACATGGGCGAAGTCCGGGACGTCCCAGTCGAGGGCGCGGTAGATCTGTGCCTGGCGGAACGCGTTGTTGAGGTGATCGTCGCCTCGGATGACATGGCTGATTGCCATGTCATGATCGTCGACGACGACCGAGAGATTATAGGTCGGCGTCCCGTCGGCACGCAGGATGATGAGGTCGTCGAGCTGCGAATTGGCGACGCGCACCTCGCCCTGGACATGATCACGGATCACCGTCTCGCCGCTCTGCGGCGCCTTGAGGCGGATCGTCGGCGCGACGCCGGGCGGTGCCTCGCTCGGATCGCGGTCGCGCCAGGTCCCGTCATAGCCGACCGAGATGCCGGCGGCGCGCTGGCGCTCGCGCATCGCCGTCAGCTCCTCCGGCGTGCAATAGCAGCGATAGGCGCGTCCGGCGGCGAGCAGCGCATTCGCCATCTCGGCATGACGCGAGGCCCGCTCGGATTGCAGGACGATCTCGCCGTCCCAGTCGAGGCCGAGCCAGGTCAATCCTTCGACGATCGCCGCGATCGCCGCCTCGGTGGAGCGCGCCCGGTCGGTATCCTCGATGCGCAGCCGCATCGTGCCGCCGTGGTGCCGCGCATAGAGCCAGTTGAACAGCGCCGTGCGGGCGCCGCCGATGTGGAGAAAGCCGGTGGGCGAGGGGGCGAAGCGGACGACGGGACTCATGGCGGCAACCGGGGCGAGACAAGGGCGGGAGGGGGTGTACCACATCGGCGCCGGGTAGAGAGAGGGCGCAAATTCCTTCCCTCGCCCGCGAGCAGTCGAGGAGGCTCCCGCCGCGCTGGCGAGCGAGCATCACACGGCACTATAGTGGCTTTCCATGCAACCCCCGCGGCGGCCGCGGAGCTCGGCGATGAGCCATGCCGGAGAGTTCGACGACGATCGCGACGGCGCCGTGCCGTGGCGGCTGCGTCGCGTGCTGACCTCGGCCACGGGCGGGCTGGCGCGCCAGGCGCTGGCGGAGCGCGAGCGCTGGCCGTTGTGGATCCCGGCCCTGCTCGGCTGCGGCATCGGGCTCTATTTCATGCTTCTCGCCGAGCCGCCGTGGTGGACGGCGATCGTCGCCGTCGCAGTTGCTGCGGTTCTGCTCGTCGTGGGGCGCGGGCGCGACGCGGTCCTCCTTCCCGCCGTCGGCATCCTGCTCGTCGCCCTCGGCTTCGCCGCCGCGCAATTGCAGACCTGGCGCGTCGCGGCGCCGGTCCTCGCGACCCAGATCGGCCCGGTTTTTGTCGACGGTCGCGTCGTCGAGGTCGATCCGCTGCCCGACGGCAAGCGCGTCGTCGTCGCGCCGCAGCGCGTGCAACACCTCGCCGCCGCCAAGCTGCCAGCGCTGCTGCGCATCAAGGTGACGCGCGGCGGCGACGAGGTGCTGCCCGGCGACCGCATCGCGGTGCGCGCCATCCTCTACCCGCCGCCCGAGCCGGCGATGCCCGGCGCCTATGATTTCCAGCGCCGCGCCTATTTCGACCGGATCGGCGGCGTCGGCTTCGCGGTGGCCCCGGTGCAGCGCCGGCCACCGCGCGACGGCGATGGTCCGGCGCGCTGGCAGACCGCGGTTGCGGCGCTGCGCATCGCCATGACCGAGCGCATCGTTGCCGTGCTGCCCGGCCGCACCGGCGGCGTCGCCGCGGCGATCATCACGGGCCAGACGCACGCGATCCCGGAGGTCGACGCGGCGGCGTTCCGCGACGCGGGGCTGGCGCATATTCTCGTCATCGCCGGGTTGCACATGGGCCTCGTCGCCGGCCTCGCCTTCGTCGGGCTGCGCGCCTTCTTCGCCCTCATCCCGGCGATCGCGCTGCGCTATCCGACGAAGAAATGGGCCGCCGGCCTCGCCCTGCTGGTCACCTTCGCCTACATGCTGCTGTCGGGAGCGACCGTGTCGTCGCGGCGCTCCTTCGTGATGACCGGACTCGTCATGCTGGCGGTGCTGGTCGACCGTCTGCAGCTTTCGGCCCGCGGCCTCGCCTATGCGGCGACGGCGATCCTGCTGCTGGCGCCGATGAGCCTGACCGGTCCCAGCTTCCAGATGTCCTTCGCCGCGGTCGGCGCGCTGATCGCTTTCTACGAGACCTATCGCAGCCGGTTGGGGGCGTGGCGTCGCGATGCCGGCCCGGTCGGTCGCGCCGCGCTCTACGCCCTCGGGATCGCCTTGACCACGGTGATCTGCACGGTCGCGACGGCGCCCTATACCGTCTTTCATTTCAACCGGTTCGCCGTCTATTCGGTTGCCGCCAACATCATCGCCGTGCCGATCACCGGCTTCTGGGTGATGCCCTGGGCGATGGTGTCCTGCGCCCTGATGCCGCTGGGTCTCGAGCGGCTCGGCCTCATCCCGATGGGCTGGGGGATCGACGCGATCACCGCGGTCGCGCACGGCGTGACCTCCTGGCCGGGTTCCGTCGTCGTCTTGCCGGCGATGCCGCTCGCCGGGCTGCTGGCGGTGACGGTCGGCGGCCTCTGGCTCTGCATCTGGCAGCGCCGCTGGCGGCTGCTCGGCGTGCCGCCGATCGTCGCCGGCATTGCCGCGATCCTCATCGTGCGGACGCCGGATCTCGTCGTCGACGGCGGCGGCAAGCAGATCGCCGTGCTGGCTCCCGACGGGCGTTACCTGATCGCGGGAAAGCAGGCCGGAATGACGGTCGATACCTGGACGCGACGCGGCGCCGTCGAGATCGGCGCGGCGTTTCCGAAAGAGGGCGCGACGCCGGACGGCGCGCTGGCCTGCGACCGGACCTCCTGCATCTACCAGGCGCATGGCCGCAGCGTCGCGCTGCTGCGCGCCGGATCGGTCCCGGCCGATGCCTGCACCAACGACCTGGTCGTCGGCGGTCCGGTGGCGCCGCCCTGCGATACGCCGGCGCGGGTCATCGCCGCCGCCGAATTACGGCGCCGCGGCACGCACGTCGTCTGGCTCGACCGCGACGCGATCACCATCGAGACCGTCGCGGACTGGCGCGGCGCACGACCCTGGATCCCGCCGCCGGTCGCCGAGGCAACCGCCCCGCGGCCGCCGCCGCCGCGCGCTCGACGACCGGCTGCGCCGCGGGGCGACGAGCCGCGCCTCAGCAGCGCCCAGCCTTAGTCGCGCCGACCTCAATAGCGGCGGAGGAGCCCGACCAGCTTGCCCTGCACCTTGACCCGGTCGGGACCGAAGATGCGGGTTTCGTAGGTCTTGTTGGCCGGTTCCAGCGCGATCGAGGCGCCCCGGCGCCGCAGTCGCTTCAGCGTCGCCTCGGCATTGTCGATCAGCGCGACGACGATCGTGCCGTTCTCGGCCGTCTCGCAGCGCTGGATCACCACCGTGTCGCCGTCGAGGATGCCGGCGTCGACCATGCTGTCGCCGGAGACCTCGAGCGCGTAATGCTCTCCCTTCGCCAACATGCTGCCGGGCACCCCGACCGTCGTCGCCTGGTCGCGCAACGCCTCGATCGGCGTCCCCGCGGCGATGCGGCCATAGAGCGGCAGTTGCACGGCATCGGCCTCGACCGGCGCCGGCGTGCCCGGGAGCGCCGCCTTGAAGTCGCCGCGGATCACGGTCGGCGAGAAGCGACCGCGCTCGCCGGAGGGCTCCGGCATGCCGCCGAGCGCCATCTCCTCGGGCCGCTTGAGCACCTCGAGAGCCCGCGCGCGGTGCGCCAGCCGGCGGATGAAGCCGCGCTCCTCCAGGCCGGTGATCAACCGGTGGATGCCGGATTTGGACTTGAGGCCGAGGGCCTCCTTCATCTCCTCGAACGACGGCGAGACGCCTTCGTCGGCAAGCCGACGGTTGATGAACAGGAGGAGTTCATATTGCTTCTTCGTGAGCATGTTTGTCTCCGGCGAAAGCCGCGGAAGGCCTTAAGAACAAAACCTAAACAGTCGACAGTGTTCTAGTTTGGTTCGCGGGCGACGTCAAGCAGGTTTGCGGCGAAAATTTCGGGAAAATGCTCGCCACGAGGAAATTTTCAGCGGTTCGGCTTGCCCGCCGTCGGCCGTCGCGCTACGCAATGCGCCGCACAATTGATATTGCAGTCAGCGCATCCCAGCTGACTCGACAGATAAAGACATGCGATTGGGGCGGGGCCCACGGCATTCCATGACGCAGCCAGCACCGGAAATTGTGCGCAGCATCATTGCGCTGCGCCGGAATCTCGCCGTCTGGCGCGCTTCCGGCGAGGGGATCGGCCTGGTTCCGACAATGGGGGCGTTGCATGACGGGCATCTCGCGCTGATCCGCGCCGCCGCGGCGCGCCACCGCCGCGTCGCGGTGACGATTTTCGTCAACCCGACGCAGTTCGGGCCGCGCGAGGATTTCAGCGCCTATCCGCGCAACGAGGCCGACGATGTCGCGAAAGCGGCGGCGGCCGGCGCCGCGCTGATCTTCGCCCCGGCGGTGGAGGAGATGTACCGTCCCGGCTTCGAGACCGCGGTCAACGTCGGTGGCCTCGCCACCGTCCTCGAGGGGGCGAGCCGTCCCGGGCATTTCGACGGGGTCGCGACGATCGTCACCAAGCTGCTGCTGCAGGCCCTGCCGGACAGCGCCTATTTCGGCGAGAAGGACTACCAGCAGCTGCTGGTGATCCGCCGCCTCGTGCGCGACCTCGATATCCCGGTCGCGATCGCCGCCGTGCCGACGGTGCGCGAGGCCGACGGTCTCGCGCTGTCGTCGCGCAACGTCTATCTCTCGCCCGAGCAGCGGCGGATCGCACCGGCCCTGTCGCGCGTCCTGGCGACCGTCGCCGATCGCGTTGCCGGGGGTGCGGCCGTCGACGAGCAGCTCGCCTGGGGCGAGGCGCAGCTTCGCATGGCGGGGTTCGACGCGATCGACTATTTTACGGTGCGGGACGCCGAATCGCTGGAGCCGGTCGAGACAACCGTGCGCTCGGCGCGAATCCTCGCCGCGGTGCGGCTGGGCACGACGCGTCTTATCGACAATGTTGCGGTCGGAGGAGGTCAGGGATGAGCGTCACGCAGACGATCAGGCGGAAGAGCGTGCGGGACATCCGCAAGGGCAGCGAGCCGATCGTCTTCCTCACCGCCTATACCGCGCCGATGGCGCGCTTCCTGGATCCGCATGTCGATGTCCTGCTGGTCGGCGATTCGCTGGGTATGGTGCTCTACGGGCTCGACAGCACGCTGGCGGTGACGCTCGACATGATGATCGCGCACGGCGCCGCCGTCGTGCGCGGCTCGGAGCACGCTTGCGTCATCGTCGACATGCCGTTCGGCAGCTATCAGGAATCGCCGGCGCAGGCCTTCCGCAATGCGGCGCGCATCCTCGCCGAGACCGGCTGCGCCGGCGTCAAGCTCGAGGGCGGCGCCGAGCTCGCCGAGACGATCGCCTTCCTGGTCGGCCGCGGCATCCCGGTCTGCGGCCATATCGGCCTGCTGCCGCAATCGGTCAATGCCGCCGGCGGCTACCGCACGCACGGTCGCGACGAGAGCGAGGCCGCCGGGATCGCCGCCGATGCCCGCGCCGTCGCCGATGCCGGCGCCTTCGCGATCGTCATCGAAGGGACGCTGGAACCGGTCGCCCGCGCCATTACCGAGGAGATCGCCGTGCCGACGATCGGCATCGGCGCCTCGCCGGCCTGCGACGGCCAGGTCCTCGTCAGCGAGGACCTCCTCGGCCTCTTCGCCGATTTCACGCCGCGCTTCGTCCGCCGCTACGCCGATCTCGGCCCAGAGATCTCCGCCGCAGCGGCCGCCTATGCCGCCGACGTGCGGGCGCGCCGCTTCCCCGGGCCGGAGCATACGGTCGGCGCCGCGCCGAAGGCCAAGAACGTCGCCGGCGCCTCGCCCGGCGCTTCACGTCCGGGGCGACGCGTCTCGTAGCCGACAGGGTTTCGGGCAAGGAGACGATCGCGATGGACCAGGCCGTCGCAGACGTCCTCGCCACCTACGAGGCGCGCGAGAAGACCGAGATCAAGATGATGCGCGAGGTCGGGATCGAGACCGCGCTGAAGAACCAGGACGATCTGTTGCTCGCCATCGGCAGCCGCACGGGCCGGCTGCTCAACGTCCTGATCAAGGACATGAAGGCGCAGACGATCGTCGAATGCGGCACTTCCTACGGCTATTCGACGATCTGGCTGGCCGAGGCGGCGCGCGCCACCGGCGGCAAGGTCTTCAGCCTCGAGATCCATCCGAAGAAGCACGAATACGCCCGCGCCGAGCTGACGAAGGCAGGACTCGTGGACTACGTCGAGCTCATCCTCGGCAACGCGCCCGACAGTCTCGCCGCCTTGCCGGGTCCTTTCGATTTCGTCCTGATCGATCTGTGGAAGGACCTCTACATCCCCTGTCTCGATCTGGCATATCCCAAGCTCAGCCCGGGGGCGGTGATCGCGGCGGACAACATGGTCCGGACGCCGAGCCCGCCCGACGCGCTGGCATACCGCCGCCACGTCCGCGCCAAGAAGGAC
>JAQGID010000177.1 GCA_028291405.1 Rhodospirillales bacterium
ATCCAGATTCTCCCGTCACAGCTCCCGGCGCTGTTGATCGGGCCGCCCGTCGAGCTTCGTCGCGCCGCGGAGATCGCCGATCCGGAAGGGCCGCTCGATCTCTGCGTCCCGGCGCAGCTGAAGCGCACGGGCATGGAGGTCAGAATGCTGATCCAGGGACCGCATCGGGCCAAGGCCGCGCCCGATCAGAGCCTCATCCGCCTGATCGTCAAGGCGCATGCCCTGCGCGAGAAGCTGCTCCAGGCCGGCGATGCGAGGATCGGGTCGATCGCCGAAGGCGAGGGACTCAGCGGCTCATATTTCGCGCGGCTCCTGCGGCTCAGCTATCTGTCGCCGGAAATCACCGGCGCCATCCTCGATGGCCGTCAGCCGGCGACGCTCAACGCTAGAAAGCTGATGACCGACTGGGACCTGCCGATCGACTGGTCTGCACAACGAGCGGCACTCGGATTCCGCTGATCCTCCTGGCGTGATGACCCAATAATCGCGATAAGCGTCGCAACGCCGCAACTTGATATTCATCACCGGTTCAGGTGCGGCGAGCGGTGCTGCCGATCATCGAGGCGCGCCATGGCTGCGGCGACGATGCGACGGAGGAAGACAGAGGATGATCAGGAAGAAGGAAACCATTCACCGCGGCTCCGGTATCCTGGATCCCGTCGATGTGCGACTGGGCGCGCAGGTTCGCGAGCTTCGCATTCAGCGCGGCCTCAGCCAGATGCAGCTGGGTGTTGAAATCGGCCTCACCTTCCAGCAGGTCCAGAAATACGAGCGCGGCACCAATCGCATCTCGGTCGCGACGCTGGTGCGGATTTGCCGGGTCCTGAAGGTCGCTCCGGGGCAACTCGTGGATCGATTGAGCGATCCGCCACCAGATGCCGAGCATCCGCCAAGCGACCGGAAGGCGCTGGTCGCAACGCGTGAGTTGCTGAACCTGCAATCCGAACCGGTGCGGGGCGCGGTCCTCGGATTGTTGCGAGCGATCGCTGGTCGGACGGAACTGGGCGGCAGCCGGCATGACTAGGACGGAGGCTCGTGCCACGATCATCGTCGAGTGGTTCGCGCTTCCTCCCGAGGAACGCGGGAGCGAGCATCAGGCCGCCGTCTTCGCGATGAAGGCCATGGCCAAATACGATTTCCGCTGCGCCGGCGACCGCTACCAAATCATCAAGAGCTGGCTCACCTCGGCGCCGCATTAAGCGGCGCACAGCCGGCCGATGCACGCTGATCGCAACTCGAGTGGTCGCAAAAATTTGCCCGCCAGAGACCCTTCGCCCGATTGGGCTGGAGAGCCTCCTGAACCAGGTCTCTCCGCGACCGCGCGCCGCCGTCCTTGGTCGCCAGCCTCCGGAATGTCGGGGACATTTCCGGCAATGGCCGCAGACCGAAAAATCGAGTGATATCAATGATTTATACTGGCGGAGAGGCAGTCCGCCTCATTATCGAAAATTATCCTGTAATAACAATGCATAATTTCATTTATCTTCACACGATCCCCCATCCACTCCCCCGCCGAGATCGCGATTGACCGGCATGGAGTGCTACGCTCAGAGACGAAATGCCGCACGGAAGCGCACGACTTTGGCTCAGGCATTCAGCCAGTGGTTAAGAGTGCCGGCCTCGGAAAGTCACCGGCTGCAAAAAGCAGGCCTTCTTTGTCAATTTAGGCGCTCGTCTGGCCGCAGGGTCGACCGGGTCAGTTCCTCGAGCGCAGCCAGCACGCTCTTCCAGACCCGTTGTCCGTCGAGATCTCCGACGTTGAGGAAGGCGTCGGCGCGGTTGACAGCGATCAGCGGCGCTCCTTCGGCGCCGTATTGCTGCAGGAGCAGGTTCGCCGATCGGTAGGCGTCGAGGTCGGATGTCATCTCGTCAAATCGCAGGATCTGTTCTGCCCGGTCAAGAGCGCAGCGTCGAGTGGCCCGAGCCGACGGCTGCCGGCGCATCTCCAGCATACACAGCTCGAGGTGCTTGGCGATCGCCCCGGCCAGGATCCGCAAATCGTCGATCTCCGGCTGCCCACGGCCAGCCCGCCGAGATGAGCCTGGCGCATCTCGGCCTCCTCAGTCTCGACGAGATGCCGAAGTTCTGCGGTATTAGGTAGCACTTACACCTGGGGTGGGTTTGTTGCCGAACTGACATAGTTCAATGCGGCCTCGATCCTGTTGCCGTATTTTTAGGCATGGGCGATGCAGAGTTAGTGCTCGTCACGGCAGTGGGGTTCTTGGAGTGCATGGGAGCTGATGCCATTCTCTTCCTAGAACAGCATGCCGAGATTGCAGCACGCAGGGGCGATCGATTTTCGGAAGACGCATGGCGCGATATTGCAGCGGTCGCGGCCCGGTTGTTGCGCGGTGAACTCGACCTGATGTACCCCTGCTCAAACATGGCAGAACCCCAGAAATACCGCGACGATGCTGCCCGGCTCAGGCGTGAAGCAGCCGCCGTGAAGGACTCCGAAGTCAGGAGTCAAATGCTCGACATCGCGGCGCAGTACGAGCGACTGGCGGCGTCGTTGGAGGCAAAGAAGAAAAGCCGGCTTTAGCGCGGGTGAACTCCGGTATTAGGAGCGGTCGTGCCTTGGCGGCGGTGCCGATTTGAAACGATAGCGACGCTGCAACCGATGCGAACTCACGGGTGTTGCCTCGTCGTATGTTTTGAGGTGCAGCCTTGAAGCCGAACGAGATGCGCCGCCTGGCGCTCAAGCTGCTTGAGGAGGCGGACCAAGAGGGCTCCGGACCGGAGGAGCTCAGTCTCCTGGTCACCGCTGAACAGATCCTCATCGCGGCCGACGCCTTCGACGAAATGGCCATCGTGGAGATCAAGCCCGGCACCATCATCGGTGAGCGCGTGGGCGGCGATCCGGCCGACGAGGCAGAGCACTACCAAGTCTGCCCGGCATGCGGTCAGACGGTCGACATGCGCGACCTCGACGCGGTGCTGCATCACGAGCGCGAAGGGCACGAGCCGTTGCCGAGCAACTGACGTGTTCGAACGCACGCGGGCCAGCACCAACAAGCTCCGCGCGCTGCTGCGGCCGTACCCGGCGGAGCCGATGCGGGGCTATCCGATCGGGCTGGCGATCGGAACGAGGGGCCCGAGTTGATCGCGCCGGTCGCTGCGCTCGTAGCATAATTGCTGCCAAGGTGTGGTCGTGGTGACCATCCCTTCAGAAGGCAGGGTCGCGGGTGGTGCCTTCAGCTCTTCGAGCCGTCGCGCGCTGCGCGAGCTTTCCCGACAGCAAGGGCTTGGTCGAGGATCGCTTTTTGGATCCCCTTCGCCTTCCCCTTATCCGTTTCTTGCCGCAGCAGTTCGCGCAAGTTGCTTAGCATCTCGATTTCGCTATCGTAGATCGCTTTTGCAGTTGGTGAATCGGCCATGGCGTTTCTCCTCATGACGCCCAGTCCGCAGCGCGTGGTGGAAGTTCTAGATGCTGTGGGCGCCTCTGCGATTTGCGATTATCTCCCTGGGATCTCGGGTGCGTCACCGGGAAGCGGGGGGTGTTATGCCCTACTTGCTGGCAAACCTCCGAACAGGAAAGTCTGTTCCGCGAAGGTTCGATGTCAGAATGCTACACGCGGACGCTGGCTATGTTAGTCGGCGCCCCTGCCTGAGATGTCGGGCCAAGGTGGGTGCCAGCTGGCGCGAGCTTTGAGGCTCTAGAGCACGGGGCAATGCGCATCCTTCATACGATACAGAGCTTGGCGTCGGGCGGTCTCGAGGATCGCACCTTGGATACGATGGCTTGGCAGGCGAGCAATGGCCATGATGTGGTGCTCGCCGCGGCGCCGAACAGCCGAACCTTCCGGCGGGCGCAGGCCGCCGGGTTGGTCGTGGAGCCAGTCGCATTTCGCGGCGGCCTGCGACCTCGTCTGATCAATCAGCTCAGAAAAGCAATCCGGCAATATCGCATCGATGTCGTCGACACGCACTGCAATCGTGACAGCTCGGTGGCGCTGTTCTGCACCGATCTCTGCGCTATCGTACGGACGCGCCACAGTAAGAATAGGCGGCCGAAACGATCGTTTTGGAGGCGCATGCGCTGGTGGGCCGCCTATGATCACGTGATCGCGACGGCAGCGGCCATCGCCGACGAGCTGATTGACGAAGGTGTCACCCGACCGCCGCACACCAGCATCATTGGCGAATGGGCCGGCGAGGAATTCTTCGCCGATGCCGAGAACCGCGAGCGGGCGCGGAGGCTGCGAGGCGCCTTGGGTTTGCGCGACGAGGCGGTGACGATCGGGACCGTTGGGATGATGCGCCGGGAGAAGGGGTTCGATCACCTGATCCGCGCCATGGCCCGCCTGCGCGGGATGGGGCTTGCTGCTAATTGCGTGATCGGCGGCGGCGGCGATGACGGCATCACCGGCGAGCTGAAGGCGCTGACGCGCGATCTCGGCCTCGAAGACCGGGTGTTCTTCACCGGGTACCGGGAGGACGTCGCGCCTTTGATGCACGTCTTCGACATCATGGTCGTGCCCTCCCTCCGCGAGTCGCAAACCCGTGTCGTGCCCCAAGCCTTCGCTTGCGGACGGCCGGTAGTCGCCTACGCGACCGGAGGACTTCCGGAGTTCATCGCCGACGGGGTCACCGGATGGCGTTCTCCGACGGGAGATATTGCCCATCGTGCCGACCGGATTTTCGCAGCGGCGACCAAACGAGAGCAGTCTTCGAATGTGGCCACCGCGGCACGAAACTACGCGCGCGACAACATGCGCCTTGAACCGAAGATGGAGCATACGATCGCGGCGTACGAACGCGCGATCGTACGGGCCGAGACCGATCGCTTCGTGCGGCCATTGTCTCTCTCCGCCTCGTCGTCATCCCTGGCAAGCAGGCTCTCGCTCCCGACTTCCTGGCCGACGTTCTTGCCATCCCGCGTCCGTAAATCGACGCTTTAGACTGTTTGGGCTGTCAGTCGCCCGCATGGCGATCACTAGCGCGCCGCGGAACCGGTTAAGCGCCCGGCCCGCGATGACAGGTCGGTGCAAAGATGCACCAGACCGATTACACATCAATGTCAGAATGAAGCCTCGCGCCGGCTATCGAGGCGGGGCGAGCCTATCTTTCGCCATATCCCGCAAGGAGCCAAGGCTCTGCTGAACGACTTCGACTGCGCAGCGCGCGGCCTGTGTCCGACGATGCTCAGGATGAATGAAACACCATGCGTCGACAGCTGCCCGATAACAGGCAAAGGGATCCTTGCCGCCAGCCCGTGCCAGGCGAAATGCGCCGAGGACCGCATCGCGAGTCTGGACGTCGACAACCATTGCGGTGTGCCCTCCTTGCTTCAGGAGAATTGCAGGAATCATTTTGCGAGCGACCGGCGCAAAAGAAAAGCCCCGCACTGAGCGGGGCTGAGGCTAGGGGACGCCATGCAGGGGTAGAATCAACGTCAATCCCAGAACCGTGAGACGCTGGGGCCGACGATCGTTCCCCGATCGAAGCGGGTGAGGTATCGGGTGCGGCGACGATCGCGATCCGCGAAACGAGTTTCGAGCAACGCTTGGTCGATGTCGGCGCTCGGAGGCTGGCCTTAATTCACCGGCACCCTATGCGGCGATGGCGACTGAGGGCCGACGCAGCAGCGCGTCAGCGTCCCGCCGAATGGAGCGCACGAGAGCGATCACGTCACACTCGGAATCGGCGCCGCCGCGAGTCGACAGGTCGAGCAGCCGGATCTTCGCTTGGAGGTCGTCGATCGATGCCGCGCGCGTCCGGTATAGCCGCAGGTAATCGGCATCGAGATCTTCCGAGGCCCGGCTGAAGGCGTCGTAGAGATCGACGATGCCCAGCGACCTCTCAGCATCGCGGCGAACCGTCGTCGCTGCTTTGAAAAGGTCAAGCCCGTCGCCGTCTGGCACGTTGATGCCGTGCTGGCGAAGAGCAAGGACAACCCCGTGGGTCGGTCCCATCATTTCAGGCCATGGCCAAGGCGGAAGCTTGCCGCTCGCTTCCAGGTTATCGCGGGCGCTCGTCCAGGTGCGGCGCGCCTTATCGACGGCGCGGCGCCCGTCCATGATGCGGCGCTCGATCTCTACGCAGGACAGCTTCGGCGAATTCTTGGACACGGCTGCTCTCCTTATTCAGCGGCTATGGCGGGCGTGGCGGCGACCGGATCAACCGGAGCCGTGGCGACAATGGCCCCCCTCTGAGGCCACACGGCGAAAGCCGTAACGGGCGGCAAGCCGCAGAACGCGCGAAGATCGTTCTCTATGCTGAGCATCAGCCCATCATCATGACCAATGCCGCGGCGCAGCCGGAACAGCTCCAACCTGCCGAGCACCCCGGCGATCGTGGTGCTGCGGAGGCGCTCGTCGTGTTGGTCGCACGTAGGTCGCAGGCGGCGGGGTGGAGACCTGCGAAGGGGAAGTCCGCCACGGGCCGATCGCTTCTTTTCGGGACGCGCTGCGGGCGGACTTTCTTGTCCGGCGAGGAACACGCCGGTCGACCCGGTTGTTTCGATTCTAGGGGGTCCGCAGCCCTGGGAGGAACTCGAGATGTCTGATGATCGCACACGCGACAGCACCACGGCGATGTCAGGATTCCCGGCCACGGATCATAGGGTTAAAGCCGGTGGCGCAGGGCCGGAAGCCCGTCGATCCTACGGCAATCGAGCCGGCGATATGGCGCAACACACTGAAGGCGCAAGCGGTGAAGCCGCGTGGCGCGTCGGACGTTTGCCTGCCGTTGCCGATAGCCCTGTGGCCACGGCGCTTTTAGGCGCGGTGCTCGGCTTCGCGCTGGGTTACGCCCTGTATGCAACTGTCCGTCCCAGCCGTCGCAGCGGCCGAAGCGGAGATGAAGCGCTCATCGACACTCTCAATGGTTTGATCGACATCAGCCGGGACGGCGAAATTGGGTTCCGCACGGCCGCCGACGAGGTGACGAGGTCGGACCTGCAAACGATCTTCGGCGAAGCCGCAACTCGATGTGCCGAAGGTGCTGCTGAACTGCAGCGAAAAGTTCGTGCTCTCGGCGGCGAGTCCGAAGACAGCGGCTCGGCGATCGGGGCGTTGCATCGTCGGTGGCTTGACCTCAAATCAGCCGTCACCGGCAAGGACGACTTGGCGATTCTCGAGGAGATTGAGCGCGGAGAAGACGTCGCGAAGGGCGCGTATGCCGCGGCCCTCGAGGTTGGGCTGCCGCCTGACATCCAAGTAATGATCGAGCGGCAGTACCACGGCGTACGACAAAACCACAACCGGGTGCGTGACCTACGAAACGCGTCTCGCTGACGCAAGCCGATGGTAGCAGCGGTGAGCAGCTAAAGCTCGTCAACAACCTCCTCGACGATGACCTCGATCAGCGCCAACACCGCCTGCTCGCTGAGGCTGCTGCTTTCGGTCAGCGTGCGCTCGACGCGATGATCCGCTCGGCGGACTTGGCCTCGGCGCTACGTGGAAACTGTTTCCAGTTTCCAGCGTCGGGTTTCCAGCGCGACGGTTCGCGCTGCGCCAGCCGGTCCCGACGAACGCGGGGTCGAGCGTCCCGTCGGCGAAGGCTTTCAGATGCCCGGCTTTGACCGCGCGGTTGACCAGCGTGTGGGCGCAGCCGTCGCGCCGGCCGAACTCGCGAGCGGAGATCCCGGCAGCCACGGTGGAAACACCTTTGAAAAGTTTCAGCTAGGGATGGATCGCGTGCGCGCAATCCCCGTGGCTCTCAGGGGAGGGGAAGGACCCAAACGCATAGCCCTGGCCATCCCTCATGCGGCCTGCGCATGCCTCTCGGGCCGCCTGCCCTGTTGCCGTCGTGCAAGCCGAGCTGGCGGACCGTCCGAGATCCTGAGTCCGTTGCACTTCGATGCCCTATCGGCTGCTGGCGCTTGCTTCCGCGCGTCGCAGTCGATCGTTGTTGGCTCAATGAGCGTAACGACCGATGGAATGGATCGCTTGCAGTTGCTACAAGACGGGCGTTCAACTTGCTTTTCGGAGAGGGGCCATGGCGCACATCGTTGGGCGGTTGGACAGCCTCGTCACGGACGAAATCCGGCATCTCCTCGCGACCGTCGAGAAGCTTATCGCTGATCGCCAATCTCTGCTGGTCGCATTGGCGCCGCCGATCGTAGCCATGTACGAGGAACTCGATAGTCTTTCGGCAGATGACGAGCCGCAAGGGCCGTAACCCATAGGAATTCCTGCCGGGGGTCATCGCGTCACCCCGGCGTGGACCATCGCCCGCTGCTCGTCGGCGAGCCTCGTCTGTCGCTCTTCGCTGCCTCGTTCCTCGAACATGACGGAAGTGATAAATGCCTCGACCTCAGCAGGCGTCGCGCCGGTTGCCCGCCTTAGCTCCCCACCCAAGCACTGGGACAAAGTTAATGGGGTCAAGGATGTTGACGAGTATCCCCCCGAGGTCACCCAGCAGCCC
>JAQGID010000214.1 GCA_028291405.1 Rhodospirillales bacterium
GAGGCGGCGATCACCGACGGCGGCGGTTTCGGCTGGATCACGCCGCCGCGCCGCGACATTCTCGAGAAATACTGGCAGGGCGTGATGCTCGTGCCGGGGCGCAGCCTGCTCGTCGGCCGCATCGACGGCGTCATCGCCGGTTCAGCGCAATTGATCCGCCAGCCGCGCAACAACGAGGCGCAGGCCTTCAGCGCCCAGCTGATGAGCGTCTTCGTCGCGCCCTGGGCGCGGGGGCGCGGGCTGGGGCGGCTGCTGGTCGACGCCGCCGAGACGGCGGCGCGCGGCAACGGCATCGAGATCATCAATATCGACATTCGCGAGACCCAGACCGCCGCGATGCGCCTCTACGAGCGCGCCGGCTACATCCGCTGGGGAACGCACCCCGAATACGCGCTGGTGGAGGGCGAGGTCCTCCGCGGCCATTACTACTACAAGCGCCTGACGGCCGACCGCGCCAGCGGGCAGACGGCGAGCGACCTGCGGCGCGGTGCGTTCCGGCGATGATCCTGTTCCCGGCGATCGATCTCAAGGGCGGCCAATGCGTCCGGCTGCTGCGCGGCGAGATGAGCGAGGCGACGGTGTTCAACGACGATCCGGCGGCGCAGGCGCGCGACTTCGCCGCCGCCGGCTTCGAGTATCTCCATGTCGTCGATCTCGACGGCGCCTTCGCCGGCCGGCCGGTGAACGAGGCGGCGGTCGCCGCGATCGTCGGCGCGACGCAATTGCCGGTCCAGCTCGGCGGTGGCATCCGCGACGCTGCGCGCATCGCGCATTGGCTCGACCGCGGCGTCACGCGGGTCATCCTCGGCACCGTCGCGCTGCGCGACCCGGCGCTCGTCAAGCGCGCCTGCAAGGATCATTCCGGACGCATCGTCGTCGGCATCGACGCGCGCGACGGCAAGGTCGCGGTCGAGGGCTGGGCGGAGACCTCCGAGATGGCGGCTCTCGATCTCGCGCTGCGCTTCGAGGACGCCGGCGCCGCGGCGATCGTCTATACCGACATCGACCGCGACGGCGCGCTCGGCGGCGCCAATGTCGCGGCGACGGCGGCGCTTGCCGAGGCGCTGACGACGCCGGTGATCGCCTCGGGCGGCGTCGGCTCGCTCGCCGATCTGCGGGCGCTGAAGGCGGTCGAGCCCAGCGGCATCGCGGGGGTCATCTGCGGCCGTGCCCTCTACGACGGGCGGATCGAGCCGCGCGCGGCCCTGGCGATCGTGCGGGGACGGCTGACATGCTGAAGAAGCGCCTGATCCCCTGCCTCGACGTCAAGGACGGCCGGGTCGTCAAGGGCGTCAATTTCGTCGACCTCGTCGATGCCGGCGATCCGGTCGAGCAGGCGCGGCTCTACGACCGCGAGGGCGCCGACGAGCTCTGCTTCCTCGACATCACGGCGAGCCACGAGGAGCGCGCGACGCTCTACGACGTCGTCCGCCGCACCGCCGAGCAATGCTTCATGCCGCTGACCGTCGGCGGCGGCGTCCGCGTCGTCGAGGACGTCCGCCGCCTGCTCCTCGCCGGCGCCGACAAGGTCTCGATCAATACCGCCGCGGTGACGCGGCCGGAATTCGTCCGCGAAGCGGCGGAGAAATTCGGCCGGCAATGCATCGTCGTCGCGGTGGACGCGAAATCCGTCGCGCCCGGCCGCTGGGAGGTCTTCACCCACGGCGGCCGCCGTGCCACCGGCCTCGACGCCATCGCCTGGACGCGGCAGATGGTCGAGTACGGCGCCGGGGAGATCCTGCTGACTTCGATGGACCGCGACGGCACGAAATCGGGCTTCGACATCGCGCTGACCCGCGCCGTCGCCGACGCCGTGACGGTGCCGGTGATCGCCTCCGGCGGCGTCGGCACGCTCGAGCATCTCGCCGCCGGCATCATCGAGGGCCACGCCTCGGCGGTGCTCGCCGCCTCGATCTTCCATTTCGGCACCTACCGGCTCGGCGAGGCGAAGGAATATCTCGCCGCCGCCAGCATTCCGATGCGGCTCTAGGATGAGCGAGCAGGACCACGTCATCGAGCGGCTCTACGCCGCGATCCTCGAGCGGCGCACCGCAGACCCCGCGGTCTCCTACACCGCGAAGCTGTTCGGCCGCGGCACCGCGAAGATCGCGCAAAAGCTCGGCGAGGAAGCGGTCGAGACGGCGATCGAGGCGGTGCTCGGCAACCACGATTCGCTGATCGGCGAAAGCTCGGATCTGCTCTACCATCTGCTCGTGCTATGGGCCGACGCCGGCGTCACCCCGGCCGAGGTCTGGGCCGAGCTGCAGCGCCGCCAGGGCATCTCGGGCATCGCCGAGAAACAGTCCCGCAAGGGAAGCTGAGCCCGGCTCGGACGACCGATTGTTTCAATCTCGGGAGGATGGCATGGTCTACGACCGCAACAACATCTTCGCGCGGATCCTGCGCGGCGAGATTCCCTGTCGCAAGCTCTACGAGGACGAGCATGTCCTCGCGTTCCACGACATCAATCCGCAGGCGCCGACCCATATCCTGGTGATTCCCAAGGGCGAATACGTCTCCTTCGACGATTTCTCGCAGAATGCCCCCGGCGCCGAGATCGCCGCCTTCTGCCGCGCCGCCGGCCGCATCGCCCGCGAGAACGGGCTCGACGGGCCGGGCTATCGCATCCTTGCCAATCACGGGGCCGCGGCGCATCAGGAGGTGCCGCACTTCCACCTTCACATTTTCGCCGGGCGCCTGCTGGGGCCAATGCTCGTCAAGGATTGACGACCTCCGCGTCACGCATCGTCGAGCTGAAAAGCGAAGAGCAGAAGCGAGCGGCCCGTGACGTCGTAGGTCTCGCCGGTAGCGAAGCTGCCGCGCTCGACCTCCTCGATGTTGGTATCGATCAGCAGCTTCCAGCGTGAGCCGCCGGCGCATTCCGGGAAGGTGAACTGCACCATGTCGTGATGCGCGTTGAGGATCATCAGCATCGTCGCGTCGCGGCCGCGGCGGCGGATGCCGGTCTCCTGGGCCCGCCCGTCCATCAACATGCCGAAGCAGCGCATGTTGCCGTCGTCCCATTCCTCGTCCTTGATCTCGCTGCCGTTGGCATTGATCCAGGTGACGTCCTTGACGCCGAGCTCCTCGTTGTAGCTGCCGGTCAGGAAGCGGCTGCGACGCAGGATCGGATAGTCGTGGCGCAGCTTCGTCAGCGTCTGGACGAAGCGGGTCAGCGACTTGCCCTTCTCGCCGATCTCCCAGTCGAGCCAGCTGATTTCGTCGTCCTGGCAATAGGCGTTGTTGTTGCCCTGCTGCGTCCGCGCGAACTCGTCGCCGGCGAGCAGCATCGGCGTCCCCTGCGAGAGCAGCAGCGTCCCCAGCATGTTGCGCAGCTGGCGCTGGCGCAGCGCATTGATTTCGGGATCGTCGGTCTCACCCTCGACGCCGCAGTTCCACGAGCGGTTGTCCGAGCTGCCGTCGTTGTTGTCCTCGCCGTTCGCCTCGTTGTGCTTGTCGTTGTAGGTCACGAGGTCGTTGAGGGTGAAGCCGTCGTGGGCGGTGGCGAAATTGACGCAGGCCCAGGGCTTGCGGCCGCAATGATTGAACATGTCGCCCGAGGCGCAGAGCCGCGGCGCCAGTGCCGAGGCCGGCGCTTCGCCCTTCCAGAAGTCGCGGGCGGTGTCGCGGTATTTGTCGTTCCACTCGCCCCAGCCCGGCGGAAAGGCGCCGACCTGATAGCCGCCGGGGCCGCAATCCCAGGGCTCGGCGATCAGCTTGACCTTGGCGAGGGTCGGATCCTGGCTGCAGGCCTTGAGGAAGCCGCTCTGGTTGTCGAACCCGTTCGTCTCGCGGGCGAGGATCGTCCCGAGGTCGAATCGGAACCCGTCGACATGCATCTCCTGCACCCAGTAGCGCAAACTGTCGGTGACCATCTGGATGACGCGCGGGTGCGAGACGTTGAGCGTGTTCCCGGTGCCGGTGTCGTTGATGTAGAAGCGCTTCTCCTCGGGCATCAGGCGGTAGTAGGAGGCGTTGTCGATGCCCTTGAACGACAGCGTCGCGCCGCGCTCGTTGCCTTCCGCCGTATGGTTGTAGACGACGTCGAGGATGACCTCGAGACCGGCCTCGTGAAACCGCGAGACCATCTCCTTGAACTCGGCGAGGCTGCGCGCGACGTTGGCGGCATAGCGTGGATCCGGCGCGAAGAAGCCGATCGAGTTGTAGCCCCAGTAGTTGGTCAGCCCTTTCTCGAGCAAATGGCTGTCGTTGATGAAAGTATGGACCGGCAGCAGCTCGACCGAGGTGACGCCGAGCGACTTGATGTATTGCACGACCTCCTTGGTGCCGAGCCCGGCATAGGTGCCGCGCAGATGCTCCGGTACCGCCGGGTGGCGCTTGGTGTAACCGCGGACATGCGTCTCGTAGACGATGGTGTGCGGCCACGGCACGGCTCGATTGCCCGCCTCGCCGGCCCAGTCGAAGTTGGGATCGACGACGACGCATTTCGGCATGAAAGGGGCGCTGTCGCGCTCGTCGAAGGTGAGATCGTCGCCCTCGGCGCCGATCGTATAGCCGAAGCAGGCGTGGTCCCAGGTGAGCTCGCCGACATGGGCGCGGGCATAAGGATCGAGCAGCAGCTTGTTCGGATTGAAGCGGTGCCCCGCCTCGGGCTCGTAGGGTCCATGGACGCGATAGCCGTAGTACTGGCCCGGCCCGATATCGGGGACATAGCCGTGCCAGATCTCGTCGGTGTATTCCGGCAGCTCGATCCGTTCGATCTCGCGCTTGCCGTCGCCGCCGAAGAGGCAGATCTCGACCTTCGTCGCATTCGCCGAGAACAGCGCGAAATTGACGCCTTGGCCGTCCCAGCTCGCGCCGAGCGGAAAGGGCAAGCCTTCACGGATGCGTGCCTTGGAGACTTCGGCCATCGCGACTCCCACCGATATGATTGCTGACGGGTGCCGTCCGGATCGCGGACGTGCCATAGCCCAACAGGAAACCGGCGCGGCGGGTTCCGCCGACGAAAGCGGAAAGCGGCAGGCCCGCGGAAGCAGATCGATCGGGACCGGAACGCGATTCCGGCTATTTTTTATAGGTCCGCCATCGCTCTCGACGGTGGCCGGGACGTTGACCGAACGGAGGCGCTATTTCCGCAGCAGATCTTTCAGGCGCTGCGGCACCGGCTCGCCGAGCACATGGTCGTAAAGCGCCTCGAGCACCGATTTTCCATTCGTCTCGCCGGCCAGAAACTCACGGATCTGCGAGTCCGTCGAGGCGGGATCGACGGTGTCGCTGGACGGCTGATGCGACGCGACGGGGCGAGACTTTCGGCTGCTCGTCATGCTTTTCCTCCGCAGGTCGGCTCAACGCCCGGCGAACCAAAGATAGCGGTTGCCGATAAGAGATCAACTTGAGATCACGCGCGCAGACGCGTGATCGGTTTGTTGACCCGATCGGATATGCCGTGTCCGCTCGGCGGCGACAAAGCCGCGGCGGGAAAGACGAGACGGCAAAGGGTGCCCTCGCCCGATGCGCTGGTAACGGTGAAGGCGGCGCCGTGCAGATCGGCGAGGCGTTTGCAGAGCGACAGGCCGAGACCGACCCCGTCGGTTTCCTGGGTCAGCGGCGTCGCCAGGCGAACGAAGGGCAGCATGGCGCGGGGAATGTCGGCGGGATCCATGCCGATCCCGGTATCGGCCACCGAGAGGACGGTGCCGCCGTTCGGGGCCTGCCCGAGGGTGACGGTGATCGCGCCGCCGGGCGGCGTGAACTTCGTCGCGTTGGACAGCAGGTTGAGCAGGATCTGGCGGAGCTTGGTCTCGTCGCCGCGGAGACGACCGCTGCCCACGCCCGGCGCCCAGTTGATGTGCTGCTGCTTCGCCTCGGCGCGCGGCCGGATCAGTGCGATGCAATGTTCCACCAGCCGGACGAGATCGACCTCGCTCTCGCGCAGCGTCAGCATGCCGGCCTCGCCTTGCGAGAGGTCGAGGATCTCGTTGACGAGCGCCAGCAGATGCTCGCCGCTGCGATGCACGTAGGTTGCGTATTCGAGGTATTTCGGATGGCCGAGCGCGCCGAAGATCTGCTCGCGCATCGTCTCGGAGAAGCCGAGGATCGCATTGAGCGGCGTCTTGAGCTCATGGCTCAAATGCCCGAGCGTACTCCATTGTGCCTTGCGCGTCGCATCGAGCTCGGTGCGGGTCGAGAAGAGCGAATCGTTGAGGGCGGCATTGGCGATCTGCAGGACGAGCGAGCGCCGAGTCGATTTATTCGCGCTGGCGGCGGCGCCGATGATGACGCTGAGATAGGCCCCCATCAGCAGGCCGATGCCGACGAAGTCACGCTGCAGCGTCGCGATGCAGGCGATGGAGAGCGACAGCACGAAGGGGACGACGTAGCCGACGAATGCCGGCAGATAGGCCGAGAGCGAGGTCAGCCCCCCAGCCGTCATGCCGGCGGCGATCGCGGCGAGGAAGAAGAATTCGCGCTCTTGGGCGAAGCTCGGCAAGATCGCGCATAACATGGCCCAGATCAGTCCAGAGGCGACGGCGCCAGCCGTGAACAGGCGCGCCTCGGAGAGCGCATCCCCGCCCTTCCCTGCCCTGTAGCGACGGCACAGCGCGAGGCGAAGAGCGACGACAATCCAGCTGATCGCCAACCAGGCGAGGAGGAATATGAATGGGATCGCGTCCCACAGAACGGCGACTACGACGAGTGCCGCGAGACCGTTGACGGGAATCGCGAAAGCGGCGCCGTGCAGAAGCTTCACCTGCTCGATCAAGACCTGGTCGGGCAGTCGAGCCGTCGACACGGCCAACTCCGGAAGTGCTGACTTGGACATCGCCGGTTTTGCTGAGGATCAACCAGACGTTTAGCGGACGCCGCTTAAGGAGTCCTTAAACCGGCCCCTCCTGGCGCGGTTTGCGGCGCGCACTCGACTCCTCTTCCGCACGATCCTGCGGTTTCGCGCGATGCATCGGCCGGTAGCGCTCCATCGCGAGATAGGTGAACGAGGCAGACCAGCCGATCAGCACGAGGCCGTTGAGCGCCTCGACGCCGGCGATCAGTCTGAGACCGCGGGGTCGGGTAATAGTCGCCGAGCCCGAGCGAGGTGAAGGTCACGGCGGAGAAATAAACGCTGTCCCGGACGAGCACCGTCGCGACGACCATCGAGATGATCATGCGCCGCCACTACCAGATCGAGGCGGCGGCGGCCCGGCCGAGCCAAGCTGGATGCGGCCGTTTCGCCTGTTGCCCGAAGTCGATCCTTGGTTAACCATGAACGCCTGCGGCCGTCGATCCCGCGGGACTGCGTGGGACACTTGGGCAGCGAGGTGTGGTTTGGCAATCAATTCCCCGGCGCCATCGCCGCGATTCTTCATCGCGGTTTTGCTTTGCCTGATCGTTATCCGCGCGCCGGCATGGGCGCAGCCGATGCCGGAGCCGATGACCGGCGTCACGGCGAAGCAGATGGCCGTGGCCCCGCACGACATGATCGTCGCCGCCGAGCCGCTTGCCGCCGCCGCCGGCCGCGACATCCTGCGTGAGGGCGGCTCGGCGGTCGACGCGGCGATCGCGATCCAGATGATCCTCAACCTCGTCGAGCCGCAATCCTCGGGTATCGGCGGCGGCGCCTTCATCCTGTATTATTCGGCGAAATCCGGCACGGTGCAGAGCTACGACGGCCGCGAGACCGCGCCGGCGGCGGCGACGCCGGATCGTTTTCTCGGCCCGGACGGCAAGCCGCGCGGTTTCTGGGACGCGGTGATCGGCGGCCGTTCGGTCGGGGTTCCCGGCCTACTGCGAGCGCTCGAGCTGGCGCATTCCCAGCACGGAAAATTGCCTTGGGCGCGGCTCCTCGCGCCGGCGATCGCGTTGGCCGACGGCGGCTTCGCGGTCTCGCCGCGATTGCACGCCGAGCTCGCGATGGATACCTCGCTGCCCCGCTTCGAGCCGGCGCGCGGCTATTTCTACAAGCCGGACGGGACGGCCAAGGACGTCGGGACGGTGCTCGTCAACCCGGCTTTCGCGGCGACGCTGCGCGCGATCGCGGCGGACGGCGCGGACGCCTTCTATTCCGGCCGCATCGCTGCGGATATCGCCGCGGCGGTGACCGGCGCGCCCGTCAATCCCGGCGACCTCACGATTGCCGATCTTGCCGGCTACCGCGCCAAGGAGCGCGAGCCGGTCTGCGCTCCCTACCGTGCCTATCGGGTCTGCGGCATGGGGCCGCCGAGCTCGGGCGGCGTCACGCTGCTCGAGATCCTCGGGATGCTCGAAAATTTCGACATGAAGGCGCCGCCGGGCTCGGTCCAGGCCGTGCATCTCTACGCCGAGGCGGCGGCGCTCGCCTATGCCGACCGCGAACGTTACCTCGCGGACGGCGATTTCCTGCCGGTTCCGATCCACGGATTGCTCGACCGCGAGTATCTCAAGCGCCGCGCCGCGCTGATCGATCCGCTGCACGCGGCGACGACAGTCACCGCCGGCGAGCCGCCGATGAAGGCGGGCTGGAATTTCGAGGCGGGCGAGGCGCTCGAGCTGCCCTCGACCAGCCAGATCTCGATCGTCGACGGCGAGGGTAACGCGCTTGCGATGACGACGAGCATCGAGACGATGTTCGGCTCGCACCAGCTGGTCGACGGTTTCCTGCTCAACAACGAGCTCACCGATTTCTCCTTCCTTCCCGAGCGCGACGGCAAGCCGGTGGCGAATCGCGTCGAAGGCGGCAAGCGGCCGCGCAGCGCTATGGCCCCGACCCTGATCTTCGACGGCGCGGGGCGGCTTTTCATGGTGGTGGGCTCGCCCGGGGGGCCGCCGATCATCAATTACGTCGGCAAGACCGTGGTCGGCGTGATCGACGGCGGCCTCGACATACAAAGTGCCATCGACCTGCCCAACATCTCGAACCGCGGCACCGCCGTGGTCGTCGAGCGCGGCGCCGCAACGGAAAAGCTGCGGCAAGGTCTCGCCGAGCTCGGCCATGTCGTGCAACAGAGCGACTTCAACAGCGGCCTTGCCGGCATCGTCGTGACGCCGCAGGGTCTGACCGGCGGCGCCGATCCGCGCCGCGAAGGCGTCGCGCTGGGGGATTGAGGGACCGCCCTGGCTCCTCCGCACGCGGCGGGGCGCTTGGCACCCCTGCCGGATGCGGGGTTGCGGGCGGGGCGCTTACCGCTATGCTCGCCGCCATGACAGACAACCCCGATACCCGCGCCACCATCGCGCTTGCTCCCGGCCGCCAAAAGCGCGCCGACGGCGGGCACCCCTGGATCTATTCGAACGAGGTGGTGATGGACGCCGCCGCCAAGGCGCTGCCGCCCGGGGGGCTCGTCACCGTCCGCAAGCCGGACGGCAAGGCGCTCGGCGTCGCCATCTTCAACTCGCATCCGCTGGTCAGCGCCCGGCTGCTGAGCCGCGATGCGACGAACCGCATCGATCGCCGCTTCTTCGTCCGCATGCTGCAACGCGCCCTGGCGCCGCGCGAAAAGCTCTTCGCGACACCGCATTACCGCCTCGTCCACGCCGAGGCCGACGGGCTGCCGGGTCTCGTCGTCGACCGCTTCGGCGACGCGGTCGTCTGCCAGTTCAACACTGCCGGCATGGCGCGTCTGGAAGCCGAGGTGCTCGCGGCGCTCGACGAGGTGCTGGCGCCGACGATCGTCGTGCTGCGCAACGACAGCTCGGCGCGGCTCGCCGAGGGCTTGCCGATCGAGACGCGGGTCGTCAAAGGCGAGCTCGCCGGGCCGGTCGAGCTGATCGAGCACGGCGTCAAATTCGTCGCCGATCTCGCCGGCGGCCAGAAAACCGGCTGGTTCTACGACCAGCGCGACAATCGCCGCTTCGCCGCCGTCCTGGCCAAGGGCGGCCGCGTCCTCGACCTCTACACCTATGCCGGCGGCTTTGCGGTTGCGGCGGCGGTCGCCGGCGCCGCCGAGGTCATCGGCATCGACCGCTCGGAACCGGCGCTGGGGCTGGCGGCCGAGGCGGCGTCGCGCAACGGCGTCACGGCGCGCTGCAGCTTCCGCCGCGCCGAGGCCTTCGCCGAGCTCGAGCGGCTGGCGCTCGCCGGGGAGCGCTTCGACACGGTGATCGCCGATCCGCCGGCCTTCATCAAGTCGAAGAAGGATCACGCCGGCGGCCTCCGCGCCTACCGCAAGCTGGCCCGCATGGCGACGGCGCTCGTCGCCAAGGGCGGCACGCTGGTCATCGCCTCATGCTCGCACAACGCCGAGCCGGCCGAGTTCGCCGACGCGGTGCGGCGCGGCATCGCCGACGCCGACCGCAGCGGCCGCATCCTGCGCAGCAGCGGCGCCGACGCCGACCACCCGGTCCACCCGGCATTGCCGGAGAGCGCCTATCTCAAGGCGCAGACGATCGTGATCGATTAGGCGTTATCGAACGCCGTCATTGCGAGCGTAGCGAAGCAATCCAGGGCCGCCGCACTGGCTGGATTGCTTCGCCGCTTCGCTTCTCGCAATGACGGTATCCCGGCCGACGACTGGTGCGTTACGCCTGCCGCCGCGCGCCTTCGACGAGCGGGTCAGTGGCCGGAATGCGCGGCTGCGGCTCGGCCTCGAAACGCTCGTTGACGGCGAGCGGCGCCGGCAGGATCAGTCGAAAGACGGTTCCCTGGGCGCCGCTGGCGACGAGCGCGATATCGCCCCCATGGGCCCGCATGATCTCGCGCGCGATCGCGAGGCCGAGTCCGGTCCCGCCGCGCCGCGCCGAGCCGGTGAAGGGCTGGAAGAGATTGGCACGCGCCTTGGGCGGCATGCCGGGACCGTCGTCGGCGACATCAATGGCGATTTGGCCGTCCTGCTGCCGCGCGACGATGGCGAGCTGCTGCGCTCCCGCCTCGAAGGCGTTCTGGCAGAGGTTGAACAGGACGCGATAGAGCTGGTCGCGGTCGGCCTCGACCGCGAGATTGCGCGCCACCTCGTTGGCGAGATGCGGCTCGGGGAGCTGCGCCCCGCCCGGCCGCGCCGGCACGAGCGCCTCGGCGATCTCGTCGACCAGCGGCGCCAGGGCGAAGCGGTGGCGGTCGAGCGTCTCCGGCCGCTCGCGCGTGAAGTCGAGCGTCCGCGTGCAGAGCGCGACGGCGCGGTCGATCGCCGCCAGCAGCGTCGGCGCGACGCGGCGGACCTCCGGCGCGGCGCTGCCGGCCAGCCCATCCGAGACCAGCCGCGCGGTCGATAGGATGCCGCGGAGATCGTGGTTGATCTTGGTGACCGCGGTGCCCAGCGCCGCGAGGCGGGCCTGCTGGCGCAGCGCCTCGCGCACCGTTTCCTGCATCGTCGCGAGCTCGCGCTGGGCGACGCCGATCTCGTCGTTGCGCGAGCTCGGCACGATGATGCGGCTGGCATCCTCGGGATCGGCGCGAAACGCCATCATCGCGCCGGTGATGCGCCGCATCGGCCGAACGAGAAAATATTGCAGGCTCAGAAAGACCAGAATGGCGGTGCCGACCGAGATGAAGATCGACATGTCGAGGATGCGCAGGGCGACGATCCACATCGATTTCCGGAGCGGCTGCTCGCGCAGCAGCACCTCGACAGTCGATCCCGCCTCGTTCGGCGAGGCGCCGAGAACCCGCAGGACACGGTCGCCCGAGCCGAACATCGTGACGAAGGCGTCGCGTACCGAAGCGACGAAGCCGCCCTCGCGCAGATCGACGACGGCATCGACCGACGGCGGCATCGCGCTGCCGATCATCAGCGTCATATCATTGTGCTTGTGCAGCACGATGCCGAGCGCACCGACGCGATCGAGCAACTGATCGGCGATCGGCTGGCTGACGACGTTGTCCGGCGTCGCCTCGAGCGCCAGCACGGCAAGCCGTGCCGCGGCAATATGGCTGTCGAGATACGTCAGTCGGTTGCGCGCCAGCGACGGCACGAAGAACAGCACCTCGCAGACCATGACGAACAGGATCGTATGGACCAGTAGGCGCGCCGAGAGGCCGCGCAGAAAAGGCGGCAGAAACCGCAACATCGCGCCAGCATAGCACAAGATTGCCGGCCCGGGTCGTTCACGGAAGCGTCAGGGGACGCATGCGATTTTTCTCGAAGGGTTGTGCCAGATCGTCGCGATCGGCCGCGCGACTACCCTCTGTCGTCATGGCCGGGCTTGACCCGGCCATCCATGTCTTTCCGATGCGGCAAGATAGAGGCGTGGATGCCCGGGTCGAGCCCGGGCATGACGTGTTAGAGAGCTGTATCGACCGGCCTATCGCCAGCTGCTCGGACGCTGGTTCTGCGACTGACGTACCGCCGCGGCCGGGCCGCGCTCGGCCGGGCGGTCGTTCGACGGCCGGCCTTGCTGCGGACGTCCCTGGCCCTGGCGGGAAGGGCCTTGCCGGTTCTGTGCCGGGCGCCCGCCGTTGCGATTGCCGCCGGGGCGGCCAGACCGCGGCGGACGGTGGTCGGCCGGCATCGCCGCGACCGGCACCTGGCCGGCCGGATACGGATGGTCGGTGACGACCGGAACCTTGCGGTTGATCAGCTTCTCGATGTCGCGGAGGAAGGCGCGCTCCTCGCTGTCGCAGAACGAGATTGCGATCCCGTCGGTGCCGGCCCGCGCCGTGCGGCCGATGCGATGGACATAGCTTTCCGGCTCGTTCGGCAGGTCGAAGTTGATGACGTGGCTGATGCCGTCGATGTCGATGCCGCGCGCCGCGATGTCGGTCGCCACCAGGATGCGGGTGCGGCCGCTGCGGAAGTTCTCGAGCGCCCGCTGGCGCGCGCTCTGCGACTTGTTGCCGTGGATCGCCTCGGCCGGGATGCGGCCCTTCTCGAGATCCTCGGCGACGCGGTTGGCGCCGTGCTTGGTGCGAGTGAAGACGAGGGCGCGCTCGATCGTCTTGTCGGCGAGCAGCGAGGCGAGCAGCGCCCGCTTGTTGCCGCGGTCGACGAAGAGAACGCGCTGGTCGATGCGCTCGGCGGTCGAGGCCACCGGGTTGACCGCGACCTCGACCGGATCCTTGAGGATGCTGGCGGCGAGGCGGGCGATGTCCGGCGGCATCGTCGCCGAGAAGAACAGCGTCTGGCGCTTTTGCGGCAGGGTCTTGATGACCTTGCGGATGTCATGGATGAAGCCCATGTCGAGCATCCGGTCGGCCTCGTCGAGGACGAAGATCTCGACGCGGTCGAGGATTACGTGGCCCTGCTCCATGAGATCGAGCAGGCGGCCGGGGGTCGCGATCAGCACGTCGACGCCGCGCGCCATGGCATCGACCTGTGGCTTCTGTCCGACGCCGCCGTAGATCACCGTCTGGCGCAGTCCGACGAACTTGCCGTAAAGGCGGAAGCTCTCGCCGATCTGGATCGCCAGCTCGCGGGTCGGGGTCAGGATCAGGCTGCGGGCGCGGCGCGGTCCGGCCGTCGGACGCTTGCCGTCGGCGGCGTTGGCGCCGAGCCGCTGCAGCATCGGCAGCGCGAAGGCGGCGGTCTTGCCGGTGCCGGTCTGGGCGCAGCCCTGAAGGTCGCGGCCGGCGAGGAGATGCGGAATCGCCTGCGCCTGGATCGGCGTCGGCGTCGTGTAGTTCTCGGCGCTGACGGCGCGCAGGATTGGCTCGATCAGATCGAGCTCGGAGAATGATTGCACTATGTCTCTTTCAGAATAAGGCCGTCATTCACCGCGCGCCGGAATGGTGCGTCGCTGGACGGCTCGGAGAGGGGATGGATGAATTCGAACCTTGCGCTCTGTCGGGCCCAACCCTGGGGTCGCCCGTCTTTCCTGTCAAAGGCTCGCCCCGCGCGCTCCGGGGAAGCTAGTTCTTCGTGATCATCCTGCGATGCGGCGGCTGGGCCTTCGGCACTACCGCCCTGCGCGATCGCGGGACTGGACCTTTTAACGTCCAAGGGTTAATTGCGCCTTAAGACGCCGGAAGTCAAGGTCAGCGATGCTGACCATCTCAGCGTGCGATCCGAGAACCGGCGATTGCGGCGTCCCGCGGCAGTCCTTAATGTCGCAGCAAAGCCCGATCACTAGGAGGAAACCGGCCGTGAAGCTCGTGACGTTCCGACAAGACGACACGCTCGCCCTCGGGGCGCTCGACGCGACGCGCGGCATTCTCGATCTCGCAACGGCGGCGAAGGCGCTGCTCGGGCGCGAGCTGCCGGCGACCATGCAGGGTCTGATCGACGGCGGCGCGCCGGCGCTGTCTCTGGCGCGCGAGACTCTGGCGACGGCGCTGACGCATGGCAACGCGAAGTTCCTGCCGCTCGCGGGTACGCGGCTCGCGGCGCCGCTGCCGTCGCCGCGCAAGAACGTCTTCTGCGTCGGCCAGAACTACAAGGCGCATATCGCCGAGATGGCGCGGTCGTTCGGCCGCGAGCCAAATTATCCCAAGATCCCGATGTTCTTCAGCAAGCCGGCGACGACGGTGGTCGGGCAGGACGATCCCGTCGAGCGGCATGCGAAGCACACGAGCAAGCTCGACTACGAGGTCGAGCTTGCGGTCGTCATCGGCACGCGCGGCCGCGATATCGCCGAGGGCGACGCGATGAAGCACGTCTTCGGCTACACCGTCGTCAACGACGTGACGGCGCGCGACGCGCAGCAGGCGCACGGGCAGTTCTTCAAGGGCAAGAGCTTCGACAGCTTCTGCCCGATGGGTCCCTGCATCGTCACCGCCGACGAGTTCGGCGAGCCCGGCGGCCACAGGCTGTCGCTCAAGGTCAACGGCAAGATCCGCCAGGATTCCGATACGGCCGATCTCTATTTCTCGGTGCCGCAGCTGATCGCCAGCCTGTCGGCGGCGCTGACCCTCGACCCCGGCGACGTCGTCGCGACGGGGACGCCGAGCGGTGTCGCCCAGGGGATGAACCCGCCGGCATGGCTGCAAGTCGGCGACGTCATGGAGGCCGAGGTCGACGGCATTGGCGTTCTGCGCAACAAGATCGTCGACTGACCCCCGTCAGATCTCGGCGAGGGCGCGGTCGATGTCCTCCTCGAGGTCCTCGACGTCCTCGAGCCCGACCGAGAGGCGGAGCACCGCCGGGCTGATGCCGAGGGCGGCGCGCTCGGGCTCCGTCAGGTTCGAATGCGTCGTCGTTGCCGGGTGGCAGATCAGGCTCTTGGCGTCGCCGAGGTTATTCGAAAGGTCGATCACCGCGAGCCCGTCCATGAAGTGAAACGCTGCCGATTTGCCCCCCTTGGGGGCAAAGGCGATCAAAGGCCCGCCGTTCTTCATCTGGCGCTGCGCCAGCGCGTATTGCGGATGGCTTTTCAGCCCGGGATAGATCACCTGCTCGATCTTGGGATGCGCTTCGAGGAAGGCGGCGAGGCGCTCGGCGTTGCGGACGTGCTGCTCGACGCGCAGCTCCAGCGTCTCGAGGCCCTTCAGCGCGACCCAGGCGTTGAAGGGGCTGAGCGACGGGCCGGTATGGCGCAGGAAGGGCGCCAGCTCGTCCTTCATGAAGGCGGCGGAGCCGAGCACCGCGCCGCCGAGGGTGCGCCCCTGCCCGTCGATGTGCTTGGTCGTCGAATAGACGACGACGTCGGCGCCGAGCTCCAGCGGCTTCTGGCCGAGCGGCGTCGCGAAGACATTGTCGACGACGACCCGAGCCCCCGCCGCGTGGGCGAGCTCGGCGACCGCGGCGATGTCGACCAGCTCGAGCACCGGGTTCGACGGGCTCTCGAGGAAGACGGCGCGGGCACCCTTCGCCAGCGCCTTCTCCCATTCGCCGAGGTCGCGGCCATCGACCAGCACGGTCTCGAAACCATAGCGCGGCAGCAGCTGCGCCACGATGTAGTGGCACGAGCCGAAGAGGGCGCGCGAGGCGACGACCCGGTCGCCGGCGCGCAGCTGGCACATCAGCGCAGCGAAGACCGCGGCCATGCCGCTGGCGACCGAGCGGCAGCCCTCGGCACCCTCGATGAGCCGCAGCCGCTCCTCGAACATGTTGACCGTCGGGCTGGCATAGCGCGAGTAGAGGAAGCGCGAGCCGTCCTGCCTGATGAAGGCCTGCTCGGCCTCCTCGGCGCTTTCGAAGACATAGCCGGAGTTGAGGAAGATCGCTTCGCTGGTCTCGTGGTTGAGGCTGCGCGTGCTGCCGCCCCGCACCATCAGCGTGCGCGGCCGGAGGGCGCGGTCGCTGGGCGCGGCGGTCGCGGTGCGGGCGGGCTTGTCGGTCATCGAACTCTCCTTGCCAGACTCTCGAGTCGACCGGCCGGAAACGAAAAAGCCCCGATCCCGCAAAGGGTCAGGGCTCGCCGACGACTCCCCGACCTTTTAGCGGATTTTTTCACGTGGTCCGCAAGCCGGCCGGCTCAAATCTCCACGGTAACGCCGCCGCTTTACGCGCCGGCGACAATTCTGTCAAGGCGGCCTTCTGTCAAGGCGGCCTGTGGAGGCGGTGCCCGCCTCGACAGGCCGGAGCGGTCAGGTCGCCGTCGCGACCTCGGGCACCGCCTCGATGAGCGCCGGCGCATCGGGCTCGCCGACGATCAGCTTGCGCGGCACCAGCATCATCAGCCCGGCGCCGATCGCGAGCAGCGCGCCGATCACGATCATCGGCGCGGTGAAGGCGCCGGTCAGATCGCGCATGATCCCCATGATCAGCGGGCTCAACGTCGCGCCCATGATGCCGACGACGTTGATGAAGGCGATCCCCGCGGGATGCGCCTCGCGCGGCAGGACCATCGCCGGCAGGGTGAACATGATCGGCCATACCGGGGTGACGCAGACCGACGCTGCGGTCAGCGCCGCCAGCTGCCAGGCCGGGTTGCCGACCAGGGCGGCGGCCACCCAAAATCCCGCGCCGCAGAGGATCGGGATGATGCAGTTCCAGTAGCGCTCCTCGGTCCGGTCAGACCACATCGCCCAGAGCGGCAGCGCGATCAGGGTACAGGCGAAGGGAATCGCCGTCAGCAGGCCGATCTCCCAATACGGCATGTCCGGTCGCGTGACGCCGCGCAGGATCTGCGGCAGCCAATTGGCCAGCGCGCTGAAGCTCGCGATCATCGTGCCGAAGGAGACCGAGAGGAGAAGATTGTTGCGGCTCAGCAGATGCCGCGTGACGGAGCGCTTCGGACCCGCCGCGGCGACCTTGTCGCGCTTCGCCGCATCGACGTCGATCGCCGCCTGCAGCGTCCGCTTCTCCTCGTCGGTCAGCCATTTGGCGTCGCGCGGCCGGTCGGTCAGGTAGAACCAGGCGATGATTCCGAAGATGACCGCGGGCAGGCCTTCGATCAGGAACAGCCAGCGCCACCCGGCGATGCCGAGGAAGCCGTTCATCCCGAGGATGACGCCCGAGATCATCGCGCCCGTCATATTTGCGACCGGTTGCGAGATCATGAAGCTGGCGTTGGCACGGGCGCGGTAATACTGCGGAAACCAGTAGGTCAGGTAGAGCACGAGGCCGGGCGCGAAGCCGGCCTCGGCGATGCCGACGAGGGCGCGGGCGCCGAGCAGGCTCCAGGCGCCGACGACGAACATGCAGCCGACCGAGGCGATGCCCCAGGTCACCATGATGCGTGCCAGCCAGCGCCGCGCGCCGACCCGCGCCATGATGAGATTGCTGGGAATCTCGCAGATAAAATAGAAGGTCGAGAACACCGCGATCGACGTGCCGAACATCGAGGCGGAGATGCCGAGGTCCTTGTTCATCGTCAGCGCGGCGAAGCCGACGTTGCTGCGATCCATGTAGTTGATCGTCATCAGGATGAAGAGAAACCAGAGAAACCGGCGCGAGACCTTCTTGATCGCGCGGGCTTCCTTCTCGGCCTGGATCGAGCTGGGCTCGGCCATCGACATGCGATTTTCCTCCCTTCGAGCCGGCGCGCTTTCCGCGGCCTGTCCGCTCGGATCCTAAATCGGGGGCACGGCCCCGCCTAATCTTATCTGCCGTGCCCGGTGTCGTTCACGGCGACAGTTCCTCGAGCATCCGCTGCTTGGTCTCGACGCCCATCGTCGCCATGACGACGAAGCCGATGAGCCCGGCCGCCCCGAACATCGCGAAGACGCTTTCGATCCCGAGACCGGCGGCCAGCAGCGCGCCGACCGCGGTCGGCGACAGGATGCTCGCGAGCCGGTTCATGCTGCTGCCGCCGGCGACGCCGAGGCCGCGCATCCGCGTCGGATAGAGCTCGGCCGTGTAGTTGAGCGCCGCCGAGGAGTTGAGCGAGGTGCCAATCCCCATGAAGACGGCGACGCCGAACAGGATCGGCCAGCCCGTCGCGTGGAAATACATCACCATGGCGGCGCCGAGGAAGCCGCCGATCGCGATGCAGGCGAAGCCGAGGATGAAGAACGGCTTGCGCCCGACCCGGTCGAGCAGCATCGCCTCGATGTACATCGTCCCCAGGGTCAGCGCCCAGGAGATCGCCGAGAGGACCAGCGATTCGGTCACCGGCAGGCCGCCGATCTTCACGTAGAGCGTCGGCAGCCAGATGTTGTAGCCGTAGGCGACGAAAAAGGTGCAGGCCCATTGCACCCAGACCATGATCGTCCGCTTGAGATAGATCCCCTGGAACAGCTCGGCGGCGCGCGTCTCGCGGAGGGCGGGTTGCGGCGTCACGACGAGCGGCGGCAGCGCGACGCGGCGCTTGTCCGCCTCGATGCCGGCGATAATCGCTTCGGCCTCGCGAAAGCGGCCGCGGTCGGCCAGCCAGCGCGCCGATTCCGGCAGGCGGAACCAGGCGTAGATCGCCACCAGCACCGGCACGCCGCCGAACAGGAAGAGGACCCGCCAGCCCAGCGCCTCGCCCAAGAGCGAGAAGAACAGCAGTCCGATGCCCGGCGTCAGCAGCCCGCCCCAGATGAAGATGCTCTGGTAGAAAAGCGAGATGCGGCCGCGGTTCGCGGTGCGCAGATATTCGTTGAACAGCGTCGCCGCCACCGGCACCTCGCCGCCGAGCCCGAGACCCTGCAGCAGCCGCAGGACGAAGAGGCTCTCGAAATCCCAGGCGAAGGCGGTGGCGATGCTGAGCAGGCCGAACAGCAGCAGCGAGGCGACGAAGGCGATCTTGCGGCCCCAGACCTCGCTGACCCAGCCGAAGAACCAGGCGCCGATGAACTGGCCGACATAGGCGCCGCTGATCAGCAGCCCGGCGTTCATGAAGCCGATGTGCAGGCTGGTGAAGATGACGGTCAGCGCGACCGCGATCGAGAGCGCGTCGAAGGCATCGAAGAAGGTGCCGACCGCGAGGACCGAAGCGAGACGCATGTGGAAGCGCGAGAACGGCAGGCGCTCGATGCGGCAGATGATGGCGCTGCGCGGATCGGCCGCCGCGACGCCGGCCACCAGGGTCTCGTTCATGCTCTGCCTCCCCGAACGCATCTTGTCGCCGCTTCCGGCGTTCAGGCCAGCATGCGATGACGTCGTCGCCTTGTCGAGGGAGTCTGTCCCGCTCGCATGTGACGCGGCGTGGGCGGCGCGAGGTTTGACCAATCAACGATCATCGGTCAAGATCGTGGGCAGAGGCGCAACAAAGCGACAGCCGAGGAGGAATGCCGATGAACCGGGAGATCACCGTCGTCGATACGACCGAGATGGCGCTCGAAGACGTGCGGCGCGGCCGTGTTCACATGATCCGCCGCAAGCGCCTGCCGCTCGAGACCGGCGTCCCCGGCCTCACCATGGAATACTCGCTGTCGGTCGTGCCGGAAGGCTATTTTACGCCGCGGCACCGGCATAATTTCGACCAGATCCGCTATACGCTGACCGGCGTCCAGAGCACCGGCTACGGCGATCTCGGACCCGGCGAGATCGGCTATTTCCCCGAGGGCGCCTATTACGGGCCGCAGTCGCAGCAGGGCGAGTGCGTCGCGCTGGTGCTGCAGTTCCAGGGCGCCAGCGGCGAGCACCTCCTCAGCAACGAGGAGATGAACGAAACCTATGAAAAGCTGATCGCCCAGGGCGCCAAGTTCGAGAACGGCATCTATCGCGGCCTGACCGCCGACGGGCGGCGCAAGAACAAGGATTCCTACGTCGCGATCTGGGAAGAGCACGAAGGGCGCAAGCTGAAGTTTCCGGCGGTGCGCTACCGCACGCCCGTCATGATGCAGCCCGAGAATTACGGCTGGGTCGCCGACCGCAAGCGCCCGGGGATCGAGACCAAGCACCTCGGCACCTTCAGCGAGATGCGCACCGGCATCGGCTTCTTCCGCCTGCTGCCGGGCGCACGCCTGCCCGCCGAAAAGCAGGAGCACGCCGAGCTTCGCTACCTCGTCGAGGGCGAGATCCAGTACCGCGGGCGCGACTGGGGCGTCGGCACCTATTTCTACGTGCCGCCGGAAGCGACGGTCGAGGGGCTGTCGAGCAAGACCGGCGGCACCTTCTTCACGATCACGCTGCCGATGGTCGCCGAGGTCGCGGCGCGCCAGCGCGAGCAGACGCAGCGGGCCGCCGCGGCGGAATAGCCGTCGGGGGACCGCAGAGAAAACCATCCCTCCCCCCTTGAGGGGGAGGTTAGGTGGGGGACGCGCGCGCAGCGCGCGACGAACAAGCTCGCGGCCGGCAGCACCCCCCACCCGTCAACGCTTCGCGTTGCCGACCTCCCCCTCAAGGGGGGAGGCGAGAGTCGAATGAGAGCCTTGAAATTGGATCGGCGCGGCGGGGGATATCAATGACAGCACGAATTCGGCGCTCGGCCGTGCGCAACTACATCGGCGCCGTCTTCAGCGGGGCCGCACTACTGTGCGTGCCGATGCTGTCGCACGCCGCCGACACGGTGCGGGTCGGCACGCCCGAGGCCACCGCCTTCATCTTTGCGATCCTCGACGTTGGCAGCGCCGCCGGCATCTTCAAGAAGCACGACATCGAGATCCAGCGTCTCAATTTCGGCGGCGGCGGCAAGATGCAGCAGGCGATGGTCGCCGGCGCCATCGACGTCGCGGTCGGCGGCGGCACCGATCTCGCCTATGTCGCGCGCGGCGCGCCGGAAAAGGCGGTCGCGTCGATGGCCGGCGCGCCGGACGACATGGCAGTGATCGTCCGGATGGACGGCAGCGCCGACACCGTCGACCAGCTGAAGGGAAAGTCGATCGGCGTCACCACCGCAGGCTCGCTCACCGCCTGGCTCGCCATGGAGATGGCGCGGCGCGAGGGCTGGGGGCCGGAGGGTGTCAAGCGCGCCCCGATCGGCGATCTGACGGCCGAGACGGCGGCGCTGCTGTCCAAGAACGTCGACGCGATCGTCGGCCCGCTCGAGGCCGGCTACAGGTTCGAGGCCGACGGCCGCGCCAAGGTGCTGATGAACTTCGGCGAGGTCATCAAGGACTTCGTCACCCACATCATCTTCGCCAGCAACGACATGCGGGCGCAGCATCCCGAGACCTTGCGCCGCTTCCTCAAGGGCTGGTTCGAGACTATCGTCTTCATGCGCCAGCACCGCGACGAGGCGATCCGCCTGGCGATGCCGGCGACCGGCCTCTCGCCCGAGGTGCTGGCGCGGGTCTACGACGGCGAGATGCCGACCCTCTCCGACACCGGCCGCTTCGACCCCGCCGGCCTCGAGGTCCTCAAGCGCTCGTTCATCGAGCTCGGCCTGCTGACCAGCGTTCCCGACAATTCCGCCCTGATCGACGACTCGTTCCTGCCGTAGCTTTCCCGCTTGAGGGAGAGGATCAAGGTGGGTTTGGCGCGAAGCGCGAACCTGCCCCTCGCTCAGCCGGCATCATCCTCCATCCGACTCTCCCTCAAGATCACTTCCGAGATACGGGAAAGGCGCTAGAAACTGGAAATTTATAAGATTTTAGTCTTGAATATCGTCCACAATTTTAGCGTCTTTAACGCTCCACGATTTGCCAACGCCCTTTAGTCGATCATTTAACCAGTTTTCCGGTAATGGCTCGATACCGGCAAGCATGGCCGGCGATAATCCATCATGACTTAAGATATATTCTTTCCTGAGATTGGATAGAACTACCAGTTCGTCTGGCTCGGGCGCACGTCCGGTAATTGGCTCGGGTGGAAATAAAACTATACCCTGTAAATTTAGCGCTAGTATTGTAATTTTTTGGTCTTGTTCTTGCCCAATTAGCTTAACCGCCCCGCTTTCAAACGAAATATGGGCAGATTGCTATAATTAGTTATCTTACATAGATGCGCAATTGGCGTCTTCTGCCCTGGTATGCTCCATTGAAGCTTTTGTCCGGGGGTCCCCGGACGTTCTGTTAATCCGAAAACGTAGCCTCCTCCTGCAAAAGGAGGCCACGTTGCAACCGTCCTAACAATACCCTCGGCCGGCACTGCAGTCGGTAAGGACGACATATAGCATTCGAGTACAACAGACGCATATAATTTATATATATCTGTCTTTTCTGCAGCAGCTTTATTTGATAAAATTCCGGTGTGAGCGAGGTAATACCAAAGAGCGCCAGAGGCATAGAGAGTCAACCCAAGAGCCATAATTGAAAGCGGCCCCAATTTGGCCCTCCATTTCTTGAGATGGTGCGGCGTGAAGCCCCAAAGGAATATCGTCACCCCAACGATTACGCTGCTTCCGACTAGGGGCCAGCCGATTCCGGGCTCGATGTGCGGCATCGTCGCTGACACCACGACCGGAATGACGACGGAAAAAATGCTGCCGCCGAGCGTGCCGGCGATTCTCTCTCGCATATTGTCGATCTTACCGAAAAAAACCCATCCTATTGAACCCGAAAGGTATCAGATCATAGAAACTAGCGATTTTTTGAAAGGCGGGTCTGCTCCTAATACCGGAGCGTCGGATCCTCTCGCCAGCCTGAAGAGGCGCGTTGTAACCTCGGCGCAGAAACGAGCGCAGAACGAGGAGGACGGCCAGCATGAGAACGGGCATGACCAGCTTCACGCAAAGCCGCAGGGCATTCATGGGCGTCGCCGGCGCCGGTCTCGCGGACATGATCGCGGCGCCGTGGTCCCGCGCTCTCGCCGCGGTCGGTCCGCGCGACGCCGATCTCGTCGTCTTCAACGCCAAGGTCTACACGGTCGATCCTCAGATGCCGACCGCGGAGGCCTTTGCCGTCCGCGACGGAAGGATCCTCGCGGTCGGCAGCAGCGCGGACATGAAATCGCTGATCGGCAAGGGCACCGAGTCCTTCGATGCCGGGCAGATGACGGTCGTCCCCGGCTTCATCGACTGCCACAATCACGCCCCCGGCGAATCCCTGCTCTACGACGTGCTGGTCGGCAATCCCTACGAGGTCGAGTTCGTCACGATCGACAGCATCGTCGACAAGCTGCGCGAGCGCGCGGCGCAGACGCCGCCGGGCATGTGGGTCGACGGCTATTTCTTCGACGACATCAAGGTGAAGGACGGGCAGCCGCTCACCGTCCACGACCTCGATCGCGCCTCGCCCGATCATCCGGTGATGGTGCATCACCGCGGCGGCCATACCTATTACGTCAACAGCAAGGCCTTCGCGCTCGCCGGCGTCACGCGCACGACTGCCAATCCGTTCGGCGGCACCTTCGACCGGGACGCCGCCGGCGAGCTCAACGGTCGCGTGACCGATCTGGCGCGCGTCGTCTTCGACAACGTCGGCCAGCGACCGGTCTACGGTGCGGCCGAGAAGGCCGAGCGCAGCCGCAAGGGGCTGGCGCATATCTCGAAGCAGTTCGTCCGCTACGGGCTGACCAGCGTCCATCACGAGGGCGGCGATCTTTCCGGCCTGCAGCAGATCCGCGGCCGCGGCGAGCTGCTGCACCGGGTGAGCTACGAGGCGACCGGTCCGTTCCTGGAAGCGATGATCGCCAACGGCATCCGGTCGGGCCTCGGCGACGAGCGGATCCGCATGGGCGCGACCTTCGAGCATACCGTCGACGGCTCCTTCTCGGAGCGGACGATGGCGCTCAGCACGCCCTATCCCGGCGTCACGCCGCCCTACAAGGGCAATCTCACCGAGACGCAGGAGGGGCTGAACGTCTGGGTGGAGAGGGTCCATCGCGCCGGCATCCAGGTGAACTGCCATGCCAACGGCGACGTCGCGATCGACATGATGCTGACGGCCGTCGAGCGGGCGCAGCAGCTCTTCCCGGTCGCCGACGCGCGCCCCAAGATCACCCATTGCACGCTGATCAACGACGATCTGATCAAGCGGATGAAGGCGCTCGGCGCGGTGCCGGCGGTCTTCTCGACCTACCCCTATTACAACCCGGACAAATTCCCCTTCTACGGCGAGGACATGCTGACGCACGCCATGGCGCTGCGGACGATGATCGATGCCGGCATCCGTCCGGCTGCGGGATCGGACTTCAGCCCGGGGCCGTTCTCGCCGCTGATGGCGATCCAGGCGATGACGACGCGCACCGGCTGGGACGGCAAGACCTGGGGCGCCAACCAGCGGATCAGCATCGACGAGGCGCTCGCCGTGAACACCATCAACGGCGCCTACAATTCGCGCGAGGAGGCGATCAAGGGATCGATCACGCCGGGCAAGCTCGCCGATTTCGTCGTCCTCGCCGCGGATCCGCACGCGGTCGATCCGCAGAAGATCAAGGATATCCAAATCGTCCGGACGGTGGTCGGCGGTTCCGTCGCGTTCAGCGCCTGAGCCCGGCGGCGGCCCGGACGCCGCGGATTTGAACCGACCCCGAAGGCTCGGCTTGGCGGATCGGCGTCGCGCGACTAGTCTCTCGCCGCGACGATTTGGAATGCGCCAAGGAGCAGGTTATGACGAGCGAGACGGTGCCGGCGGAAGCCGCCCGCGATTTCATCCGGGACATCGTTGAGGCCGATCTCGCGGCGAAGCGCGTCAGGACGGTTGTGACGCGGTTCCCGCCGGAGCCGAACGGCTATCTTCACATCGGCCATGCGAAGTCGATCTGCCTCAACTTCGGCATCGCGCAGGGGTTCGGCGGCCACTGCAACCTCCGCTTCGACGACACCAATCCGGCCAAGGAAGAGCAGGAGTTCATCGATTCGATCGAGCGCGACGTCCGCTGGCTCGGCTTCGACTGGGGCGAGAACCTGTATTTCGCCTCGGATTATTTCGAGCAGCTCTATCTCTGGGCCGAGCATCTCATCACGACCGGCAACGCCTATGTCGACGATACCCCGGCGGCCGAGATGCAGGCGATGCGCGGGACGCTGACCGAGCCTGGCCGCAACTCCCCCTATCGCGACCGCAGCCCGGCGGAGAATCTCGACCTCTTCCGCCGCATGCGCGCCGGCGAGTTTCCCAACGGCGCCCGCGTGCTGCGCGCCAAGATCGACATGGCCGCCGGCAACATCAATTTGCGCGACCCGGTGATGTACCGCATCCTCCACGTCGCCCATCCGCGCACCGGCACCGCCTGGTGCATCTACCCGAACTACGACTTCGCCCACGGCCAGTCCGACGCGATCGAGGGCGTCACCCATTCCGTCTGCACCCTCGAGTTCGAGGATCACCGGCCGCTCTACGACTGGTTCCTTGAGCATCTGCCGGTCCCCTCGCGGCCGCGCCAGTACGAGTTCGCGCGGCTCAACATCGCCTATACCGTGCTGTCGAAGCGTATCCTGACGACGCTGGTCGGCAAGGGCCATGTCGCCGGCTGGGACGATCCGCGCATGCCGACCCTCGCCGGGCTGCGCCGCCGCGGTATCCCCGCCGCGGCGATCCGCAACTTTATCCGGCGGGTCGGCGTCGGCCGCGCCAACAGCGCCGTCGAGCTCGCGATGTTCGACCATTCGGTCCGCGAGATCCTCAACAAGAGCGCGCCGCGGCGGATGGCGGTGCTGCGGCCGCTGAAGATCGTCATCGAGAACTATCCCGAAGGCCAGACCGAGGAGCTCGAGGCGGTCAACAATCCCGAGGACCCCGCGGCCGGGACCCGCACCATCCGTTTCGGTCGCGAGATCTTCGTCGAGCGCGACGACTTCATGGAGGACCCGCCGAAGAAATTCTACCGCCTGTCGCCGGGCAAGGAGGTCCGCCTGCGCTACGGCTATCTGATCACCTGCCGCGAGGTCGTGAAGGATGCGGCGGGCGAGGTCGTCGAGCTGCGCTGCACTTACGATCCGGCGACCCGCGGCGGCAACGCGCCGGACGGGCGCAAGGTGCAGGCGACGCTGCACTGGGTCGGCGCCGATGCGCTGCACGCCGAGATACGTCTCTACGACAACCTCTTCCTCCGCCCCGATCCCGGCGCCGACGGCGACGTCTTCGCCGACATCAACCCAGAGTCGCTGGCGGTGCTGCGAGACGCCCGCGTCGAGCCCGCCCTCGCTGCGCTCGCGGAGGGCGAAACCGTCCAGTTCGAGCGACAGGGCTATTTTTGCCGCGACGCCGATGCGACGCCGGACCATCTCGTCTTCAACCGCACCGTCGGGTTGCGTGACGCCTGGGCGAAGGTGCAGGCGGGGACGGCGCCGGCGGCGCAGAAGCGGTAGGGGCCGGGCGCGGATAATCCCTCGGCCACCCTTTTGGCCGTCCGCCATCCAGCCATCGTCATCCTCGCTTTCCGCGGGATGACGAGAGAGGGGTTGCTGCGGCCGCGTGTCTCGCGTCGGCACAAGGCGGTGCCGGCGAGGCCGAAACTGGCGGCGGCGCGGTGAGCCGGCCTATCGGCGGGCGACGGCCGTGTCGGGAAACGACGGCGCCAGGAGAAGGCATTGCCCACCGCGCTGCTTCAGCTCGCTGCAGATCGTCTCGGCGCTGCCGCGGTCGGCGATGGGTCCGACGCGAATGCGCCAGACCGACCCCTGGTCGATCAGCTCGAAGCGCGAGGTATGGGCATCGAGGCTGCCCAGCAGGTCCGGCTGGGTGCGGCGGAGGCGATTGAGCTCGTCCTGAGCGGCCTCGGCGGTTCGCAGCGCCCCGATCTGGAGAACGTAGCCCGTCGCGGACGTCGCGAGCGCCGGCCGTGCCGGACGCGCCTTCGGCTTCGGTCGCGGCCGCCTCGCGGGCATCTCGGTCGCGGGTGCCACGCTCACGGCCGGCTGCACCGGCGTCGTGACCGCCGCATCGTCGGTCTCCGGCGGGACGGCGACGGACGGGTCTTCCGTCGCGCTCGGCCCCGCAGCTGCGAAATCAACTTCCTCGGCGCTGCTCCCGCCGGCGTCCCCCGAAATGCTCGCCGGGGTGGGATCCGCTGCCGGCGAAACGCTCGGCGCCTGGCCCTCGCCCCGCGTCAGCGACAGGCTGCCGGCGCCGACGACGGCAATCACGGCGAGGCTCGTCACGGCGGCGATCACGCCGCGGCGGCGCTTGTCATTGCCATCGGCCGGAGCCGATCCGGATGCAAGCGTAGTTTCCGGGAACCGCGACGATTCCCATCCGCTGACGCTCTCTGGCGACCAGGCTTCAGCCTCATCGGCCGAGACTGGATCGCCGATCCCCGTGGCGACGATGCTGACGCGGATCCTGCCGCGCAGCTTTTTGTTGAAGGTCGAGCCGAAGATGATGTTGGCGGCGGGCGCGGCCTCGTGGCGGACGCGGTCGACGGCCGCGTTCATGTCGAACAGCGTCAAATCGGCGCCGCCGGTCACATTGATGAGCACGCCGCGGGCGCCGCTCATCGATCCCTGCTCGATCAGCGGGTTCGTCATCGCGGCCGCCGCGGCGATCGCGGCGCGGTTCTCGCCCTCGGCCTCGCCGGTTCCCATCGTCGCCTGCCCCATATCCGCCATGATGGTCCGGACGTCGGCGAAGTCGAGATTGACGAGGCCGGGCACCGTCATGAGGTCGGTGACCGCACGGACGCCGGCATGCAGGACCTCGTCGGCCATCCGGAAGGCGTCGAGGAGGGTGGTTTGCGAATCGGTGACGCGGAAGAGATTCTGGTTGGGAATGACGAGCAGCGTATCGGTGACGGATGCCATCTCCGCGACGCCGCCTTCCGCCAGATGGCTGCGGTGCTCACCTTCGAAGTCGAACGGCTTGGTGATGACGCCGACCGTCAGGATGCCGGAGCGGCGTGCGACGCCGGCGATCACCGGCGCGGCGCCGGTGCCAGTCCCTCCGCCCATCCCAGCGGTGACGAAGACGATGTCATGCCCGCGGATGAGCGCCGTGATCGCAGCGAGCGATTCCTCGGCGGCGGCCTGGCCGAAACCGACGCGCGCCCCGGCGCCGAGGCCGCGCGTCGCGCGCGGTCCGATCTGTATCCTGCGACGGGCGAGCGACTGTTCGAGGGCCTGGACGTCGGTGTTGACGGCGCAGAACTCCACCCCCCGAAGATCGCCGCGAATCATGTTGTTCACGGCATTGCCGCCGGCGCCGCCCACACCGATGACAAGAACTTTCGGACCGTGGTCAGATATTCGGCGAGGTCCTACCCGCCGCAACAGCGCGTTCAGCCAAGAACCATTCGGCAAGTCGGAGATCATATTGCACCTTGATCCGGCCCAATGATGAATCGTTCTGATCAATGCTCGGCTGATGGTAATCAACCTGTAGTTATTGCCGTTTCTTTCTACAAAATCATTAGCCACCTTGAGTTCGAGCGTCGACCTCCATTATTGCGATAAGTCAAGAAAGTCATCAAATCGATGGTGACTGTGCTCTCTGCGCAACACTTTTGCGAAAATTGGGACGCCGTCGGGGATTACTTCGTCTCACCTGCAGCGGCCGGGCCGTGTCCGAGGTTCCCGACTTTGACCGACGGCGGGAATTTACCGGCGCCCCGCTTTACAATACGCCCCGCCATGCTCCACGATCGGCGTGGGGAGGAGCACGAACGATGCTCGTCGACGAGATCATCGCGGGCAACGCGCGCCGCCGGCCGGATGCGATCGGCTGGCGCTTCGGTGAGCGTGTGCTGACGTGGCGCGAGATCGACGAGCGCGTCAACCGCGCTGCGAACGCATTGCTGGGACTAGGCCTCGTGCGGGGCGACCGCGTCGCGCTGCTTTCCGAGAACTCTCACCAGCTCGCCGAGCTCTATTTCGCGATCCCCCGAGCCGGCCTCGTGGTCGTGCCGATCAACCCGCTGAGCGTACGTCGCGAGATCGAGTTCATCCTCCACGACGTCGGGGCGCGGGCGGTGCTCGTCTCGAAAAGCTTCGTCGACAAGCTGCAGCCGGTCGATGATCTCCCCGCGGTCGTCGAGCACGTCCTCGGCATCGAGGCCGACGGCAGGCTTCCCGAGACGGTCGAACACCGCCTCGCCGCGGCGCCCGCGACGCCACCCGGCATCCGGACGACGCAGGATGCAGTGCGTGCGATCAAATACACCAGCGGCACGACCGGGACGCCGAAGGGCTGCATCAGCACGCAGCACCAGTTCCTCATCAACATCATCAACTACCTCGTGCAGATGCCGTTCACCGAGGGCGACCGTTGCCTCCTCTGCCTGCCGATGACGGCGGGGGTCGGCATCGCCATGCTGACCGCTTACAGCTATCTCGGCCTGGAGACCGAGATTCTGCCGCGCTTCAACGCGGCGCAGGTGCTCGACACGATCGAGCGGCGGCGCATCACCCGTTTCTTTGCGGTGCCGACCCTGCTTGTCGCCCTCGCCGACGAGCAGGCGGCGCGGCCGCGCGACCTCGCCTCCCTGCGCCTCATCGGCTACGGCGGCCAGGCGGCGGCGGCGAGTCTCATCCTTCGGGTCATGGACACGCTCGGCTGCGGCCTCTATCAGGTCTTCGGCGCCAGCGAGGCCGGCGGCTTCATCTCGTATCTCACCCCCGAAGACCACGAGCGTCTCCGCGACGGGAACCAGAGCCGGATCGACAGCCTGGGGCGGCGCATCGTGCCCTGCGGCCGCGAAGTCCAGGCCTTCCATCTCCGTATCGTCGATGCATTGCGCAACGATGTCGCGAACGGCGAGGTCGGCGAGCTGGCGGTCTCCGGCGACAGCAACATGTCGGGTTATTGGAACCGGCCCGAGCAGAGTGCCGAGGTGCTCGCCGACGGCTGGCTCTATACCGGCGACCTCGCGGTCCGCGACGACGACGGGCTGATCTACATCGTCGACCGCAAGCGCGACATGATCGTCAGCGGCGGGCTCAACGTCTATTCCGCGGAGGTCGAGGCGACGCTGACCGAGCATCCGGCGATCGCCGAGATTGCCGTCATCGGCGTCGCCGACCCTTATTGGGGCGAGCGGGTGCAGGCCTATGTCGTGCTGCGCGAAGGCGAGGCCGTGAGCGAGGAGGCGCTGCTCGCATTCGCCGCCGAGCGGCTCGCCGCCTACAAGCGGCCGAAGCGCTTCATCGTCGTCGCGGCGCTGCCGAAGACGAGCTCTGGAAAACTCAGGAAAGTCGAATTGAGGGACATGCGATGAACATGCTGGTCAACCCGGAGATCCCGAACAGCCTGCGCGGCACCGGCGCCTATACGCCGGATCCGGTGCGCCGCTCCAAGCTGAAATCGGCCGAGGACGCCTTCGCCGCCGTGAAGGACGGCGCGATCGTCGCGATGACCTGCTCGCATTACATGAGCGTGCCGCTGGCGGCGATGCGGCAATTGATCCGCCAGGGCGCGAAGGATCTGACCATCATCCCGACGCCGAGCGCCGGCATCGCGATCGATCTGCTGATCGCTGCCGGCGCAGTCAAGAAGACCTACGTATCTTATGTCGGTCTCGAATCCTACGGCCTCGCGCCCAACTTCCGCCGCGCGGTGCAGAACGGCGAGATCGAGGTGTCGGAGGCCGACGAGGCGACGCTGATCTTCGGCTACAGAGCCGCCGCTGCCGGACTGCCCTATGCGCTGCTGCCCGGCTATTACAAGCTGACCTCGCTGCCGACCGTGAACCCCAGCGTCTACCGCGAGATCGCCGATCCCTTTACCGGCAAGCCATGCTTCGCGGTGCCGCCGCTGAAGCCCGACGTCGCCATCATCCACGTGCCGCAATGCGACGAGTACGGCAACGCCCGCCAGCTCGGTGGCCATCATACCGAGAACCTCATCGCCAAGGCCTCCGACCACGTCATCATCACGACCGAGGAGGTCATCCCGACCGAGATGGTGATGGCCGATCCGACGCGGACGACGGTTCCCGGCTTCCTCGTCGATTCGGTGGTGCGCCTGCCGTTCGGCTGTCACCCCGGCGCCTGTCCGGCGCGCTACAGCGCGGACGAGGCGCATCTCGCGGAATACGCCAGGATCGCGAACGACGGGCGGACCGCCGACTACATCAAGACCTATGTCGCGGATTGCGCCGATCACAATGCGTATCTCGACAAGATCGGCGCCTCGCGCCTGATCAACCTGCAGCTCTACTAAGGGAATCGCGATGAGCAGCACCAACCGTGATTACGCGGTGGCCGAGCTGATGGCCTGCGTCCTCGCCCGCGAATTCAACGATGATGAGCTCGGCGCGATCGGCGCCGCCTCGCAGGTCGCGATGGCAGCGGTCAAGCTGGCGCGGCTTCAGCACGCGCCAAACCTTTCGACGATCTCCGGCGGCAGCGGCGCCGTCAACTCGCGCCTGCCCTATCTCCTGAAATCGGCTGCCGACTACCGCAACCTCTTCGGCGCCGAGTGCCGCGTCAGCATGGAGGACACCGTCGACATCGAGGTCCGCGGCCGCTGCGACTGGGCCGCCTTCGGCGCGATCCAGGTCGACAAATACGGCAACCTGAACATGATCGGAACCGGCGACTACGCCCATCCGAAGCTGCGCGGTCCCGGCACCGTCGGCCTGTCGCTGACCGGCGCCTTCCAGCGCTACTACATCTACCTGACGCACCATGACAGGCGCATCCTGGTCGACAAGGTCGACCATATCTCGGGGCCCGGCTTCGTCGACGGCTCTCCAGAGCGCGACAAGCTCGTCCAGCCCGGCGCGATGGGGCCTTGCCTCGCGGTAACGCCCCTCGCCGTCTTCGACTTCGAGGCATCGAGCCGGCAGATGCGGCTGAAATCGGTGCATCCCGGCGTCACCGTCGACGAGGTGCTGGGCAAGACCGGCTTCACGCCCATCATGCCGGACCGCGTCGCGGAGACGGTGCCGCCGAGCGCGACCGAGCTGCGCCTGCTCCGCGAGGTCATCGATACCGCCGGCGTGCTGCGTTCGATGAAACACTGAGCGCGTGGCTACGGCTTCGGGACGTAGCCGATCGCCTCGACCTCGAGGCCGCAATCCATCGGCGTGCGGCCGGCCTGCATGCGGGTGCGCGCCGGCAGCGTCGCCTGGCTGGTGAAATAGCGCCGGTAGATCCGGTCGAACTCCTCCTGCTGAGACTGGTCCTTGAGCCAGACGATCACCTTGAGCAGGCAGTCCATGTTCGACCCAGCCGCCTCGACCAGCGCCTTCATGTGATCGATCACGATCTCGGCCTGACGCGCGAAGCTGATGTCGGGCATCGGCGGGATCGGCCTGCCGGCGGCGCGCGCGTCGCGCAATGCGGCGGCATAGTCGGCCTCGAACGGCGGCAGGCCCGAGATGAAGAGCATGTCGCCGTAGCGGACGCACAGATTGAACGGCCCGCCGGTCTCCGGGACGCCCGCGGCGTGAATGATTTGCTTCTCCATTCTGTCCTCCGGTCAAAGCGGCCTGCCAATCGCACGGCCCGGGTGATGAAAACTTGAGCAGATCCGGAACCTTAAACCAAACGCCAGGGTTGGCACCCCCGAAAGCTTTTGAAAGGAGTGTCACATGGGTCGCGGAATTCTTCTCTGGATGTTGGGCGTTCCGATCCCGGTCATCCTTCTTCTCGCTCTGTTCTGGCATTGACGGAACATTCAGGGAGCGACGACATGCAGACGACAACATCGGGCATCCGTCCCGGCCTCGGCTCGTCGATCTCGAGCGCCGGCGAAGCGGCACATACCGCGGAAGCCTCGCACTCCGCCGTCTCGTGGCCGGCGATCATCGCCGGCGCGGCGGCGGCGGCGGCAGTGTCGCTCATCTTGATCAGCCTCGGCACCGGCCTCGGCCTCGCGACAGTGTCGCCGTGGCCGAACTCCGGCGCCTCGGCGACGACCTTCGCGGTCGGCGCGGCGATCTGGCTCATCGTCGTCCAATGGCTGGCCTCCGCCCTCGGCGGCTATCTCACCGGCCGCTTGCGGACGAAATGGGTCGGAACCCATAATCACGAGGTCTTCTTTCGCGATACGGCGCACGGCTTCCTCTCGTGGGCGGTCGCGACTCTCTTCGTCATCGTCATCGTCGCCTCAGGCGCGGCCTCGGTGGTGAGCGGCGGGGCACGCGCCCTGACCAGCGTCGCTTCCGGCGCCGCGCAAGGCGCTGCATCCGGCGGCGCCGGGGCGGCCGCGCAGTCCGGTCCGACGGATCCCACCGGCTATCTCGTCGACACGCTGTTCCGCTCCGATCGTCCCGATCCCAACGCCAACAGCGCCGAAGTGAAACAGGAGGCGACCCGAATCCTCGCGACCACCCTCGCCAACGGCAGCATCGCACCCGCCGACAAGACCTATCTGGCGCAGCTCGTGGCGGCGCGGACGGGAATTGCGCAGCCGGACGCGGAAAAGCGCATCGACGACATGGTGGCCCAGGCAAAAGCGGCCGAGACCAAGGCGCGCGAGGCGGCCGATGCAGCGCGCAAGGCGACGACGAAGCTGGCGTTCTACAGCTTCTTCGCGTTGCTCATCGGCGCCTTCATCGCCAGCGCCGCCGGTGCCCTGGGTGGACACGAGCGCGACGAGTGGTAAGGCGTCGCGCGGCTGGTTGACGATACAACCGAAAGGCCTCGCACCGGATGTGCGGGGCCTTTTTCTTTATCGCATGGTGCCCGCGAAAAGCTGGTGTTGCGCCGCGGTCTGCCGCTAAAGTCGCGCCTCCACGGAGGCTGCGCGGAGGCGGCGCCATGCGTATCCACAATCTCTATGCCGACGACGCCGGCGAGACGCATTTCCGCGACGTCGAGATCGACTGGGTCAAGGAGGGCGCCGGCGGCAAATTGTCGGAGCGCCTGCCCGCAACCGGCATTATCTTCCGCGAGACCACAGGGGATTATGACCTGGACTGGCACCCCGCGCCGCGCCGCCAATACATCATCAACCTCGACGCGGGTGTCCGGGTCACCGCGAGCGACGGCGAGAGCCGCGTGATCGGCGCCGGCGAGGTCCTGCTCGTCGAGGACGTCACCGGCAAGGGCCATCTCTCGCAGGCGGTCGAGAGCAAGCTGCGCCATTCCATCTTCGTCGCCATCGACTAATCACTCGAACCTGGGGATTACATCATGAAGATCGCGTATTTCGACGACTATCGGCTGGGCATTCTCAAGGGCGATTCCATCGTCGACGTCTCAGAGGTCGTGAAGGACATCCCGCATCTCGGACCGCACGATCTAATGAACGGGCTGATCGAGCGCTTCGGCCAGTATCGGCAGAAGCTCGAGGACGCGGCGGCGAAGGGCGCGGGCATCCCGCTGTCCAAAATCCGCTTCCGCGCGCCGCTTCCGCGGCCGATCAACATCGACTGCATGGCGGTCAACTACATGGAGGACGGCACAAAGACCGAGGCGGCGCCGATCAACGCCTTCCACAAATCGCCGATGGCGGTGATCGGCAACGGCGAGACGATGGTTCTGCCCGACGTGCCGGCGACGATCTTCGAGGGCGAGGCCGAGATGGCGCTGGTCATCGGCAAGCGCGCCAGCCACGTCAAGGAAGCCGACGCGATGAACTACGTCTTCGGCTACCTGAACTTCATCGACGGCTCGGCGCGCAACCTGCCGCCGACGAATAACGTCTTCTACCAGGCGAAATCGCGCGACACCTTCGCGCCGATCGGCCCCTATATCGTCACCGCCGACGAGATCAAGGATCCCCAGAAGCTGCAGATCAAGCTGTGGGTCAACGGCCAGCTGATGCAGAACTTCAACACCGACGACATGGCACACAAGATCCCGAAATGCATCGCTTGGGTCAGCTCCATTCACGCGCTGGAGCCCGGCGACATCATCGCGACCGGGACAAACCATCGCGGCCTCAACCCATTCCAGGACGGCGACAAAGTCGAGCTTGAGACCGAGGGCCTCGGCCGGCTGACGATCACCGTCAAGGACGAGCAGAAGCGCACCTGGCCGCGCACGACCCGCCTGCAATGGGCGGAGAAGGGCGGCGAGGGCGTCCATGTGCCGCAGGCGACCGGCAAATACGCCAAGAAGGGCTGACCCTGTTTCTGCCGCCGCGCGACGGGCTCGACGCGGCGGCAGAAAACTTTCCACGCGATCTCCTTGACCTTCCAGCGGCTGGAAACCCCATATTGATTCCAGTTCACTGGAAGGTATGAGGATTCCCATGTCGTCTAGCCTTGTTGTCCTGTCGGTCACCGGAATGACTTGCGCCGGCTGTGCCAGCGCCGTGACCCGCGTGTTGTCGCGCGTTGCCGGCGTCGGGGAGGCGAAGGTCGAGCTTGCCGCCGGGCGCGCCACCGTCACCGGCAGCGCCGCGCCCGCAGCGCTGGTCGCGGCAGTTGCCGCTGCCGGATATGGCGCGGCGGTGGTGCCATGAACGAGCTCGCGCCTCGGCGCCACATCGTCCTGCCCGTCGAGGGCATGAGCTGCGCTACCTGCGCGACGCGGATCGAGACGGCTTTGCACGCAATGCCCGGCGTGACGGCGGCGGTCAATCTCGCCGCCGAGCAGGCCGAGGTCGACTTCGACCCGTTGCGCAACGATGCCCCGGCCATCGCCGCCGCCGTTCAGCAGGCCGGCTATGGCATCAAGCATGAGCGCCGCGAATTGGCGATCACCGGCATGACCTGCGCGACCTGCGCCGGCCGTGTCGAGGCGGCGCTCGCGGCGGTGCCCGGGGTCGTCGGCGCCACCGTCAACCTTGCCAGCGAGAGAGCCACTGTCGAGGCGATCGCTGGCATCACGCGCCCGGCCGACCTCGTCGCCGCCGTCCATCGCGCCGGCTATGGCGCCGAACTGCTGACCGGCGATGCCGCGCGCGATCGCGAGATGGAGGTGGCGGAGGCGCGGCGCTGGCGCCGCGAAAGCCTGCGCATTGCCCTCGCCGCTGCCTTCGCCGCGCCGCTGCTGCTGCCGATGCTCGGCGTCGCGTTGCCGGCATGGCTGCAACTCGTCCTCGCGACGCCGGTGCAGTTCGTCTTCGGCGCACGCTTCTATGTCGCGGCCTGGAAGGCGCTGCGGGCCGGCGTCGGCAACATGGATCTGCTGGTCGCGATGGGCACCTCGGCGGCCTATCTCTACAGCGTCGCCCTGCTGATCGTCGGGATGCACGGGGCGCATCTCTATTTCGAGGCCGGCGCGGTCGTCATCGTGCTGGTCATGCTCGGCAAGTTCCTCGAGGCGCGGGCCAAGCGCTCGACAACCTCGGCGATCCAGGCGCTGCGGGCGCTGCGGCCGGAGAAGGCACGGGTGGAGCGCGACGACGGCGAGGTCGAGGTGCCGGTCGCGGCGGTCGCGCTCGGCGACGTCGTGGTCATCCGCCCGGGCGAGAAGATCCCGGCCGACGGCATCGTGCTCACCGGCGACAGCGAGGCCGACGAGAGCCTGCTCACCGGCGAGAGCCTGCCCGTCGGGAAGCACCCCGGCGACACCGTCACCGGCGGCGCGCTCAACGGCGGCGGCATGCTGCGCGTCGAGACGCGCGCCGTCGGCGCCCAGGCGGCGCTGTCCCGCATCATCGCGCTGGTCGAGGCGGCGCAGGCGACGAAGGCGCCGGCGCAGCGCTTCGCCGACCGCGTGTCGGCGATCTTCGTGCCGGTCGTGCTCCTCGTCGCGCTTGCCAGCTTCCTGGGCTGGTGGCTCATCGCCGGCGATGCCGCAGCCGGGCTGATTGCCGCGGTCTCGGTGCTGGTGATCGCCTGCCCCTGTGCGCTGGGCCTCGCGACGCCAACGGCGCTGATGGTTGGGACCGGCGCCGCGGCGCGGGCCGGGATCCTGATCCGCGACGCTGAACAGCTCGAGCTCGCCCATCGCCTCGATACCGTGATCCTCGACAAGACCGGTACGCTGACCGAGGGCAGGCCCTCGGTCAGCGACATCATCCCCAATGGCACCACCGAGGACGCGCTTCTGATGCTCGCCGCGGCGGCGCAGACCGGCAGCGAGCATCCCCTCGCCCGCGCCATCCTGCAGCGCGCCGCCGGAGTTGCGCTGCCGCCGCTCAGCGAATTCCGCAGCCATGTCGGAAGTGGCCTCACCGCCCGCGTCGGCGGTGCGGCCGTCGCGATCGGCAATCGCGCGCTGATGGAGGAGTGCGGCGTCGCCACCGCCAGCCTCGAGGACGCCGCCGCGGCGCTCGAAAAGCAGGGCCGGACCGTCATGTTCGTGGCCGCGCTCGACCCTGCGCCGGCGCTGCGCGGCATCATCGCCGTCGCAGATCCCATCAAGCCAAACGCGGCCGCGGCGGTGCGGCGGCTGCAGTTGCTCGGCATCGCGACGATCATGGTGACCGGCGACAACGCCCGCACCGCCGCCGCCGTGGCGCGCGCCGTCGGCATCGAGCGGGTGCTGGCTGGCGTGCTGCCGGCGGAGAAGGCGACGGAGGTCCGACGCCTGCGCGAGGCGGGCCGCCATGTCGGCATGGTCGGCGACGGCGTCAACGATGCGCTCGCGCTCGCCGCCGCCGATGTCGGCATCGCCATGGGCGGCGGCGCCGACGTCGCGGTCGCGGCGGCGGGGATCACGCTGATGCGTGGCGAGCCGCTGCTGATTGCGGACGCGATCGCGGTCAGCCGGGCGACCTATGGCAAGATCCGGCAAGGACTCTTCTGGGCCTTCGTCTATAACGTCGCCTTCATGCCGCTCGCCGCTTTCGGCCTGCTGAGCCCGATGATCGCCGGCGCCGCGATGGCGATGTCCTCGGTCAGCGTCGTCGCCAATGCGCTGCTGCTGCGGCGCTGGCACCCGACGGGAGTTCACTGAATGGAAACAGCAACTGCCTTGACGATCGGCGAGGCGGCGTCGCGCGCCGGCGTGCCGCCGAAGACCATCCGTTTCTATGAGAGCATCGGGCTGATCGCGCCGGCGCAACGTGCGGCGAACCGCTATCGCTCCTACGACCAGGATTCGGTGCGCCGGCTGCGCTTCATCGCCCGGGCGCGCGGCCTCGGCTTCGCGCTCAAGGAAGTCGCCGCGCTGCTCGCGCTCTACGGCGACCGTCACCGGTCCAGCCACGACGTCAAGCGTTTGGCGCTGGATCAGATCGCGACGCTCGATCGCAAGATCGCCGAGCTGACGACGATCCGGCGATCGCTCGCCGATCTCGCCGAACGCTGCCACGGCGACGACCGGCCGGACTGCCCGATCCTCGACGAGCTCGAATCGCCGGGCGCCTGAACGCCGCTTCGACCTTGCCCACGCGGCCGGCATGCTGGCAAGCTGGCCCGGCGCATCAAGAACGTCGTCTTCCCGGCGCGACTCGAGGTGACGCGTCGCGAACCGAGGAGATGCATGAGCGCTGCGGAGCAACGAACCGGCGAGACGCGCGCCAGCGCCGCGCCGGATGCCAATGCGCTGAAGGCGCTGACGGCCGCGACGATCGGCTATGCGATGGACGGGTTCGACCTGCTCATCCTCGGCTTCCTGCTGCGTTCGCTCGCCGGCGAGCTCCATCTCGGGCCGGCCGAGGCCGGCTCGCTGGTGACCGTCACGCTGTTCGGCGCGGTGATCGGCGGCATCGTCTTCGGCGTCCTCAGCGACTATTACGGCCGCGTCAAGGTGCTGACCTGGACGATCCTGCTCTTCGGCATCGCCACCGGCCTCTGCGCCTTGGCGCAGGGCTATTGGGATCTCCTCGCCTATCGCACCATCGCCGGACTCGGCCTCGGCGGCGAGTTCGGGATCGGCATGGCGCTTGCCGCGGAGGCCTGGCCGCCCTCGAAGCGGGCGCGGGTCTCGAGCTATGTCGGGCTCGGCTGGCAGGCCGGCGTGCTCGCCGCGGCCCTGGTGACGCCGATCCTGCTGCCGGTGATCGGCTGGCGCGGCATGTTTGCGGTCGGTGTCGTGCCAGCGCTCGTGTCGCTCGTCGTCCGTTACGCCGTCGGCGAGCCCGAGCTTTTTACCTGCAAGAAGCGCGAGCGGCCGGGCAAGATTCCGATAGCGCTGCTCTTGAAGGACAAGGCGACGGCGCGGATCAGCCTGGGGATGCTCATCCTCTGCTCGGTGCAGAATTTCGGCTATTTCGGGCTGATGATCTGGCTGCCGAGCTATCTCTCGGGCACCATGGGCTATAATCTGACGCGGACGGCGCTGTGGACGGCGATGACGGTGCTCGGCATGGCGTTCGGCATCTGGCTCTTCGGCGAGCTCGCCGACCGCGTCGGGCGCCGGCCGATCTTCTACGTGTTCCAGGCCGGCGCTGCGATCATGGTCGTCGTTTATGCCCAGCTGACCTCGCCATTCGCCCTGCTGATCGGCGGCGCGGTCATGGGCATCTTCGTCAACGGCATGCTCGGCGGCTACGGCGCGCTGATGTCCGAGCTCTATCCGACGGCGGCGCGCGCGACGGCGCAGAACGTGCTCTTCAATCTCGGCCGCGCCGTCGGTGGCATCGGTCCCTGGGCGATCGGCGCGATCGCCGTCAGCTACTCGTTCACCGCCGCGATCTCGCTGCTGGCGATCCTCTACGTCCTCGACATCCTCGCGACCGCGCTCCTCATCCCCGAACGCAAGGGTGCACCGCTTGAGTAACGGCCTATCATCGTCGGCCATCGCGGCCGAGGCCGAATCATGAGCAACGAAACCGTCGTCGTCAGCCATCCGCTGGTGCAGCACAAGCTCAGCCTGATGCGCGACAAGGAGCTCTCGACGGCACAGTTCCGCCGTCTGCTCGCCGAGATCGGACCGTTGATGCTGTACGAGGCGACACGCGACCTCGCGCTGACGACGCGCGAGATCGAGACGCCGCTGGCAAGGATGCAGGCGCCGGTCCTCGCCGGCAAGAAGCTGTGCTTCGTGCCGATCCTGCGGGCCGGCCTCGGCTTGGTCGACAGCATGCTGGACCTGGTCCCCTCGGCCCGCGTCGGCCATATCGGCCTCTACCGCGATCCCGTGACGCTGGCGGCAGTCGAGTATTACCTCAAGCTGCCGGACGACATCGCGGCCCGCCAGGTCATCCTGCTCGACCCGATGCTGGCGACCGGCCATTCGGCGGTCGCGGCGATCGCGCGGCTCAAGCAACGCGGCGCGACGGCGATCAAGTTCATCTGCCTCGTCGCGGCGCCGCCGGGCATCGCCACGATCCACGAGGCACATCCGGAAGTGCCGATCTACGCCGCCGCGGTCGATGCCGAGCTCAACGACCACGGCTATATCGTGCCCGGCCTCGGCGACGCCGGGGACCGACTGTTCGGGACGAAATGATCGGCTAAAGGTGAAGCAGCGTCGGGGCGAGCCAGCCGATTGCCGCGAAGGCGAGCCCGAGCACCCCGAGCCCCGCCGCGACGAGCTCCAGCGCGAGCATGCTGGTGATGACCGCGGCCGAGGCCATCACGATCGCCAGCTGCAACGCGCCGGCACCGTATTCGAAGGCGTGAAAGGCGCTGAGCTCGTGATCGCGCTTTTCTTCGCTCGCCGTGGCGCGCGCCAATAATTCCCGGCGGCCTTCGCCCGTCGCCGGCTCGGATTCGTAGCGG
>JAQGID010000229.1 GCA_028291405.1 Rhodospirillales bacterium
TCTGCGCTCCGTCCCTGCCGTTTCTGCCGGCGCGTTCCCGCGCCGGCAGTGGAGGAGATGGTTAGCGCATGACGATGAGGGCGTCGAGAGCGATGACGCCGTCGGGATATGCCACCAGCGGGTTGACGTCGATCTCCATCATGTCGGGGACCGTCTGCATCAGCCGTCCGACCGCAGCGACGGTGCGCGCCACCGCCTTGACGTCGACCGGCGGCGCGCCGCGGAAGCCGTGCAGCAGCTTGGCGGCGCGCAGCTTGAGGATCTCCTCGACGATCGCCTCTTCCGGCAGATCGGGCGGCAGCAGCCGGACGTCGCCGAGGGCTTCGATCCAGATGCCGCCGAGCCCGACGAGCAGCACCGGACCCCATTCGGGATCGCGTCGCGCACCGACCACGAGCTCGAGCCCGGGCGCGCCCATCGTCTCGACCAGCGCGCCGTCGAGCTCGAGGCCGGGCTGGGCGCGGGCGACGCTCTCGGTGAGCTTGCGCCAGGCGGCGCGCAGCGACGCCTCGTCGGCGATGCGCAGGATGACGCCGCCGGCGTCGCTCTTATGCGTCAGCGCCGCGGCCTGCGCCTTGAGCGCGACCGGGTAGCCGATCCGCTTTGCGACCGCGACGGCCTCGTCGGCATTTCGCGCGAGATCGCCCTTCGGCACCGCGATTCCGGCGGCGGCGAGGATCTTCTTGCCCTCCCATTCGGCGAGCGTGCCCTTGCCGATCGCCGGCATCTTGGCGAAAGGCGCCGGCGTGACGGCGCGCGACGCGGCCGCGGCGATCCGCTTGCCGTGCGCCGTGATCGTCGCGATCGCCCGCAGCGCGCGTTCCGGCGAGCGGATCTGGATCAGGCGGTTCTTCGCCGCAAGCTCGTTGAACTCGGGCGCCAGCGGCGAGCCGTCGCCGAGGATCGAGAGCACCACCGGCTTGGTATTGCCCTCGAAGGCCTTGAGCAGGCTGTGCATGTATTTGATGGATTGTTGCGGCTGGCCGACCGTCACCGAAACGATAAGGCTGCCGATCGCCGGATCGTCGAGCAGCGCCTTGGCGCCGATGCCGATGAGGTCGGGCTGCCAGATCGGCTGCGTCGTCAGATCGAGCGGGTTGCGCGGCGGCGCGAAGCTCGGCAGCAGCGGCGTCAGCGTCGCCTCCGCGGTGGCCGAGAGCGGCGGCACCTCGAGTCCGACGTCCTCGCAGAAATCGTAGACGATGCCGCAGAAGGCGCCGGAGAAGGTGACGACGCCGATGCCGGCGCTCGGCGGCTTGGGATAGCGTGTCAGGATCTCGACGACGTCGGACAGCTGCTCCAGCGTCTCGACGAGGACGATGCCGTGATGCTCGACATAAGTCCGCATCACCGCGTAGTCGCCGGCGAGCGCGCCGGTATGCGAGCGGGCGGCCTCCTGGGCGCGCTTGCCGCGGCCGGGATGCATCAGGACGATGGTCTTGCCGGCCGCCCGCAGCGTCGCCGCGCCCTTCAGGAAGGCGGCAGGATGGCGGATGTGCTCGGCATAGACGACGACAACCCCGGTCGCCGGATCCTTGGCGAGGTAATCGAGGAAATCGGCGACGCCGAGCCCCGCCTCGTTGCCGGTCGAGATCGTATAGGATACCGGCAGGCCGCGCAGATCGTAGGCCATGCGGGCATGGCCGATCAGCCCGCCGCTCTGGCCGATCAGGGCGATGCCGGGGCCGGCGTCGCGCGCCATCGGCACGACCTTCGAGGCGCCGGCGAAGCCGACCGCGAAGCTGTCGACGTAGTTGGTGTAGCCGAGGCAGTTCGGTCCGACGAGCCCGAGCCCGCCCTCGCGCGCCATCTTGGCGATGATCTCCTGCTCGGCGCGGCCCTCGTCGTTGAGCTCGGCGAAGCCGGCGGCGAAGACGACGGCGGCGCCGACCTTGCGGCGGATGCAGCCGGCGATCGCCTCGCGCACGCCGTTGGCCGGCAGCGACAGCACGGCGAGATCGACGCCCTCGGGCAGCTCGTCGACGGTCGTCAGCGACGTGCGGCCCTCGATCTCGGCGCCGCTACGGTTCACCAGGTAGATCTCGCCCTGGTAGTCGTTCATCGTCAGATTCGCCAGCATCGTCCGGCCGGCCGTGTTCGGCGTCGAGGAGATGCCGATGATTGCGACGGCACGCGGCCGCATGAGCCGTTCGACGACCGCGGCGCCGCCCGGCGCCGCCGATGTGACGGTCTCATTGTTCACGGGCACGCGCGGCTCACTCGGCATCTCTGATCCTCCCCGGGGACATTCCCAGGGAACCTTATATCCGCGCGCGCGACGCTTGCAAAGAGCGCGCGCCGGCCTTTGCCTCGGACTGCGCGGTCAGGCCTGCATCGGCGGCGGCTCGTCGCGCGGCACGGGGGCCGGGATCGGACCTGGCGGCTCGCGCACCGGCGGCGGCGCGTCGGGATCGGGCGGCGGCGGCGGATTGCCGGGAGGGTCGGGTATTCCGGGCTGCGGCCCGTTGGCAAGGATGGTCTCGCTGATCGTCATTCGTCCTCTCGCTGCGGCGCGGTGATAGCGCTGGTCAGCCGGGTAAACGACGAGGAACGACGAACGGCGGCAGTCGAGTCCGAAACCTCAGTCCGGTGTCGCCGAACCGTTCGTATCAATACCGAATACGCAAAATATGACCCTTTGTGAGTAGATTGATCATCCCGGAGTCGTCCCGTCCGGCTGGACCGCCATGCGGTCGAATTGCAGCGCCGCGAGCCTCGCGTAGAGGCCGCCCTGGTGGATCAGCTCGTCGTGGCGTCCGATCGCGACGACCCGTCCCGCCTCCATGACGACGATCCGGTCGGCCTTGAGCACGGTGGCGAGCCGATGCGCGATCACCAGGGTGGTGCGCCCGGCCGAGAGCGCCGCCAATGCCTGCTGGACGAGGAACTCGGATTCCGCGTCGAGCGCGCTGGTCGCCTCGTCGAGCAGCAGGATCGCCGGGTTCCGCAGGATGGCGCGGGCGATCGCGATCCGCTGCCGTTGGCCGCCGGAGAGGCGCACGCCCTTCTCACCGAGGAAGGTCGCGAAGCCCTGCGGCAGGCGGTCGAGGAACTCCGCGGCATGCGCGCCCATGGCGGCGGCACGCACCTCGTCGTCGCTGGCGTCCGGCCTGCCGTAGCGGATGTTCTCCCAGGCATCCGCCCCGAAGATCACCGGATCCTGCGGCACGAGGCCGAGCCGGTTGCGCAATGCCGCGGGCTCGACCTCCTGCAGATCGACGCCATCGATGCGCACGGCGCCGGATTGCGGATCGTAGAAGCGCAGCAGCAGCTGAAAGACCGTCGTCTTACCGGCGCCCGAGGCGCCGACCAGGGCGATCGTCTCTCCGGGAACGACGTGCAGCGCGAAACCGTCGAGCGCGGCATCGTCCGGTCGCGCCGGGTAGCGAAAGCCGACGGCATCGAACTCGATCTCGCCGCGTGGCGACGGCAGCGGCGTCGGGCTTGCGGGGGCGACGATGTCGGATCTGGCATCGAGCAGCTCGATGATGCGCTCGGCAGCACCGGCGGCGCGCTGCAGATCGCCCCAGACCTCGGAGAGCGTTCCGACGGCCGCTGCGACCACTACGGCGTAGAAGACGAAGGCCGAGAGATCGCCGCCGGTGAGCCGGCCGGCCATGACGTCGTGGCCGCCGATCCACAGGATGACGGCGATCGCGCCGAAGGCGAGAAGAATGACGAGCCCGGTCAGCACCGCGCGCACGACGATGCGATGCCGCGCGACCGCGAATGCCGCCTCGGCTTCACCGCCGAAGCGCGCGCGGTCGACGTCCTCATGGGTGAAGGCCTGCACCGTACGGACGGCGTTGATCGCCTCCTCGGCATAGGCGCTGAGGCCGGCGATCGCGTCCTGACTGTCGCGCGACAGGCGCCGTACCCGCTGGCCGAAGATCAGGATCGGCACGACGACGAGCGGCACGACGAGCAGCACGAGCGAGGTCAGCTTCGCACTCGTCACGGCGAGCATGAAAAGGCCGCCGACCAGGAGCAGCGCGTTCCGCAACGCCTGCGACAGCGACGAGCCGATCACCGTCTGCAGCAACGTCGTATCGGTGGTCAGCCGCGACAGAATCTCGCCGGTCCGGCGCGTCTCGAAAAACGCCGGGCTCAAGGCGATGACGCGGTCGAAGACGGCACGCCGGAGGTCGGCGACGAAGCGCTCGCCGATCCACGAGATGAGATAGAAGCGCAGGAACGTCGAGGCGGCGAGCAGCACGACGACGGCGATCAGCACCAGGACGGCACGATCGAGCAGCGCCGCGTCGCCGCTGCGGAACCCGTCATCGACGAGCCGCCGCAGCCCCTGTCCCAGCGCCAGCACCGTTCCGGCCGCGATCATCAGCGACAGCAGCGCTCCTGCCAGCCGCAGCCGGTACGGCCGCATGAAGCCGAAGATGCGGCGGAGCCCCGCGAAGCTGCGCTGGGATCGGCCTGCCGACGGCGGGACGGCTGAAAATTGCTGGGTCATCGCTGCATGATCGACACGTCGGCGCGCCGGAAACAAGTGCCGCCGTCGCATTGGCGGCGATGGGGCTTGCATTATTTCGATATATCGAAATATACTCTGAATTAGATGAGAGCCAACAGCAATGGGGCTGGACGCGAATGAGTACCGACACACGAATGGCGCCGATCGATCCGGCGCTCGCCAAGCGCGTCGGCCGGACGTGGTCGCTCACCGTCGTGGGCGCGCAGGATGTTGCGCCGCGCATGCGCCGCGTCCAGTTCACCGGCCCGGAACTTGCCGAGTTCAGCCCGCGGCCCGGTCAGGAGATCATCCTGCTGCTGCCGCAGCAATCGGACGAGCCCCTGCGCCGGCATTATACGATCCGCCACTTCGATCCCGCGCAAAAGCTGCTCGACGTCGACTTCGTTCTGCACGGCGACTCGCCGGCGGTGCGCTGGGCGGGCTCGGCCCAGAAGGGCGATGCGTTGAACGTCATGGGGCCGCGCGGCCGGATCACGATGGTCCCCGAGGCCGCCTGGCATCTGTTCGCCGGCGACGACACGGCGCTGCCGGCGATCTTCTCGATGGTCCAGGCGCTATCGGCGCAGGCCAAGGTGCAGGTCTTTCTCGAGGTCGGCGACGAAAGCGACCGCCAGGCGCTGGACGGCGGCGCCAATGCGACGCTGGAGTGGCTCTATCGCCGCGGCACGCGGTCGGACGAGAGCCTGCTGCTGATCGAGCGGGTCGCCGCCTTCCCCTTGCCGGACGGCGCCGGCCACGCCTATGTTCTCGGCGAGACGCGCAAGGTTCGCGCGCTGCGGCAGGAGCTGATCGCCCGCGGGCTCGACCGCGAGCAGATCTCGGCGGAAGGATATTGGCGCCCCGGCCGCGTCGGCGGCCACGACCATATCCTCGACCCTGGGATGGAGCAGCGCCGACCGGGATAATCCCGTCCGGTCGCAGCGGCTAGGCGGCGTCCCGCTCTCGCCGGTCGAACAGCCCAAAGAGCGCCAGCCCGGCCACGAAGCCCCCGGTATGCGCGACCCAGGCGATGATCTCGCCGTCGCCGCCGGCCATTCCGGTCTCGCCGGTGACGACGTTCATGACGAGCCACACGACGACCATCGGCCACAGCCGCGTCCCCCCGCGCCGCGCGATGAACCGCAGGATGCCGCCGAATAACCCGCTCAACGCTCCGGAGAATCCGATCACCGGATCCGGCGACGTCGGATAGACGGCGAAATGCGTGGCGGCGGCGGCAATGCCGCAGAGCAGCGCGAATATCAGCATCCGCCAGCCACCGATGCGCCGCTCCACGCCCGAGCCGAAAGCGAGAAGCGCCAGCATGTTCATGCCGAGATGCAGCAGGCTGCCGTGCAGGAACTGGTACGTCACCGGATCGAGCAGCGCCGTCCAGTGGAATGCCCCGGGGATCGTGTAGCGCGCCGGGATGAAGGCGAATTCCAGGAGCAAGGCGTCGTCGAGTTGCGGCGGCAACAGCAGCCGCACGACATGGACGGCGACATTGGCGATCAACAGCCCTTTCGTCACCGGCGGCAGATTGAAAATCGGCTGTCGTGGGTGAGCGAGATCGCTCCCGGATGATATTGCCAAAACGCCGCCCGCCTCATCTGAGCCGCCGGCGCGGGAAGAGGCCGGTTGCGCAAGCCCTGTACACGAGGCGAGCCCCGGCCGCAACCGCAGGCGCTTAGCGGCGCCAGCTCTGCTGTTGCGGGAAATTATGCGCGGCGAAGCGATAGGTTTCCTTGATCAGCGCCTCGCTCTCGCTCGACCGGATGAGCTCCTGCACCGCCCATTTATCGCTGAGACCATGCCAGTCGCGCAGGCGGAAATGCAAATCGTCGCGTACCTCGCGAACGTAGTTCGCCTGCGAATCATAGTTCTTCAGGATGCTCATGATGTCGGCGGTCTGGGCATCGACTAACGCGAAGGTCGCGTCGAGGTCGGCGATCGGCGCCCGCAGCAGCTGCAGCACCCTGACGATGTCCTCGGTGACGGATTTCTCCTTCACATAGACCTTGGCGAGCTTGGTCAGATTGCCGAAGATCATACGAACGCCGCCTTGCAGCTCGCGCAGCGCTTCGATATAGGCGAGCTCACGCGCGAACAGGTCGATCTTGTCGACGACCTCCTGCCGACGGTCATAGCCGATGCCGATCCGCTCGGCGATCTCGGCGATCGCCTTCTGGACCCGCGTCTTGGTGGCGGGATCGTCGGCAAGCTGCTCGAGCTGGCTGACGTCGGTGATGACGACCTCTTCCTTGTTGACCCACGCGCTCAATTGCACTGCCAGCCGCGACTGGGCGATCTGGCGGTGGCGCGCCTCGACGCACCATGACGCGCTGCCGTCGAGCAGCTCGCAGGGGATCGAATCCTGCGGCCGGATCTCCTTGACGTAGCGCAGGCTCTTCTCGATGAGGTCGAGCAGCTTGCCGTCGCCGCTGTCGGGCGCGATGCTGAACTCGAAACGCAGGGTCGGCAGCGTCAGCGCGGCGTTGAGGTCGCCGAGCGGCACGTGAAATACCGGCTCGCGCGAATCATGGGTCAGTGAAAAATACGCGCGGTCGACCGAGAAGATCTTGTGCTGAAACGCAAAATGAGTGCTGGCTCCGCTGCCGCCAGTGCTGCCCGGAGGGAGGGTTTTTTTCGGCGTCAGCAGGGGCCGGGAAGTGGCCTGTTCCATGATGAATTTGAAACCATCCCCTAGTTTTGCCGCTCTTGGCTGGCTGAGAGGCTCGACTGTGCCCGTTATTCGTTAATTTCTTGCTAGGCATGCAATTGTTTTGCAACGCGCTAAGCGGCAATTCGAGAAGCTGCAGCGGCGGTGCAACAAGAGATCGCCGGAACGAAGCCTCCAGTATAGGATCGCGCCCATATATTGCTCGAGCCACCCGGGACGTAACGGTAACCTACGGATCATGTCGATGCCAGGGACGCAGATGTCTCGTCGCAGCAGGGTTTGGATCGCGGTGACCGCCGCCGCTGCGCTGGTCGTCCTTGCCGTCAGTGCGCCGCGCATCCTCGCTGCCGTCGATCGCGTGGTCCACCCACCAGCCTCGAACATCATCATCGTCGTACCTGAGGGTGCCGAAACGGTCTGAGCCGGGCAAGGGTGAACGACTAAAAAACGGGGAGGATTTATGAGAACTCCGACGATCGCGGCGGCATGCTGCGCGGCGCTCCTTCTGCCGGCGACCGCGGGCGCCCAAGTCTCCGAAGATGTCGTGAAGCTCGGAGTCCTCAGCGACATGAGCAGCGTCTATTCCGACGGCACCGGCCAGGGCTCTCTCGTCGCGGCCCGCATGGCGGCGGAGGATTTCGGCGGCACGGTCCTCGGCAAGCCGATCGAGATCGTCGGCGCCGATCACCAGAACAAGCCCGACGTCGGCTCGAACATCGCACGCCAGTGGTACGACGAGGAGAAGGTCGATGCGGTCGTCGACGTGCCGACCTCGTCGGTCGCCCTCGCGGTCCAGGAACTCACGCGGCAGAAGGACAAGGTGTTCCTGATCTCCGGCGGCGGCAGCTCGGACCTGACGGGCACCGCCTGCTCGCCGAACGGCATCCAATGGACCTATGACACCTATGCGCTGTCGCACGTCGCCGGCAAGGCGATGGTCGAGCGCGGCGAGGACAGCTGGTTCTTCATTACCGCCGATTACGCCTTCGGCCAGGCGCTCGAGCGCGATGCCGCCGACGTCGTCAAGTTGGCCGGCGGCAGAGTGATCGGCGCGGCGCGCGCACCGCTCAACAACCCGGATTTCTCGTCCTTTCTGCTGCAGGCGCAGGCCTCGAAGGCAAAGGTCGTGGCGCTCGCCAACGCTGGCGGCGATGCGCAGACGGCGATCAAGCAGGCCGCCGAGTTCGGCCTGACAAAAGGCGGCCAGAAGCTGCTCGCGCTGCTGGCGCAGATCACCGATATCCACAGCCTCGGCCTCGCGACGGCGCAGGGCATGACCCTCACAGAGGGATTCTATTGGGACATGAACGACGAGACCCGCGCCTTCTCGAAGCGGTTCTTCGAGCGCGTCCACCGCATGCCGACGATGATCCAGGCCGGCGTCCATTCCGCCGTGACGCATTACCTCAAGGCGATCCAGGCCGCCGGCACCGATGCGGCCGAGCCGGTCCTTGCCAAGATGCGCGCGATGCCGGTCAACGATTTCTTCGCCCACGACGGTCGGGTGCGCGCCGACGGCCGCATGGTTCACGACATGTATCTCGTGCAGGTCAAGACGCCGGCGGAATCGACCGGCGAATGGGACATATACAAGGTGCTGGCGACGGTCCCGGGCGACCAGTCCTACCGCCGGATCGACCAGGGTGGCTGCCCGCTCACGGCGAAGAAGTGACGAGCCACCCGGGTCCTCGACCGCCGCGGGGCAAAGACCGTCCTTCTCAGCTGGCCTTCTCAGCTGGCCTTCTCAGCTGGCTGCCGGCGCGCGAAGCCGTGCCACTTCCGCCTCCAGCTTCCCGATCCGCGCGTCACGCTCCTGCAGCATCGCGGCAACCTCGGCCGCCTCGAACCGCTGGGGGATATGCTGCGGGCAGTTGTGTCCCAGGCGGCGACCTTGAAGAGATTACTTGCTCCGGCCGGGCGCGATAGTCCGCCGGCATCAACCGCGCCGACAGCGCGGCGTCGTTCTCGACGACGCGTGCCTCGCCCCACAGCTTGACGCGGCGTCGCGCGGCGTAGTCGATCAGGAACAGATCGGGCCTTGGGATTCTCCGCAAGGCTGCCCTGCGTGATGTATTGGCGATTCCCCGCGAAATCGGCGAAGCCGATCGTCTTGTCGTCCAGGACCTTCAGGAAGCCGGGCGGTCCGCCGCAATGCTGAATGTAGGGCTGGCCGTCCTTGCTCGCCGTCCCGAGAAAGACGCTGATCTGGCCTTCGACGAACTCGGCGAGATCCGGCGTGATGACTGTCTGCCACGAGCCGCGCTCCTCCATGGCCGCGTAGCCGTCGCGGGAGCCCTTACGCAGCTGGATCGCCTTGACCGTGGGCGTGAAGGCGACGTCGCTGGCGTAGGTTGTCGTGCCGTCCATCGAGGCATCTCCGCCGAAGGAACCAGGCAGGTAATCTATGACCTTCCATGGCGAGGCAGCAGAGGGCAAATCGGGAGGGTTCCCCCCGAAAATTGCAAGCGCGACGAATCGCCTCGAGGCGACGGCTCGTCGATGACGGGCAACCAAGAGGCCGACCCTCGCCGCCGCCGACGTGGACGGATTTCGCTTGTCAAAGCCCTCCGCTTATTTCTTAATCGGAAGTTCGTTGCGGATTAGAAAATCATGAGCTCGCTTCAATGACATCCCTTCCGGCGCCGGTCGACGGCGCCGCGCGCAGTGAAAAAAACAGTGCGGGTGTCCAGTCGATCGAAGTCGGCGTCGCGTTGCTTCGCGTCCTCTCCCGCGCCGAGGGTCCGATGAAGCTGACCGATCTCGCGGTCGGCGCCGGACTTTCCACGAGCCGCGCCCACAAATACCTCGCGAGCTTCATCCGCTGCGGCCTGGTGCGCCAGAGCGGGATGTCCAACCGCTACGGCCTCGGGCCGCTCGCCGCCGAATTGGGTTTCTCCGCCCTGCGCGGCATCGACGTCGTCGAGCTGTCGCAGGAAATCCTCGACGAGCTGCGCGACCAGCTCCAGACCGTCGTCTCGCTGGCGATTTGGGCCAATCGCGGGCCGACGATCATCCGCCGAGCGATCCACGAGCAATCGGCGTCGCTCGTCGTGCAGCTCGGCGGCGTGATGAACGTGCTGACCTCAGCCGGCGGACGCGTCTTAGCGGCCCATCTCGACCGCGCCGCGACCGCGCCGTTCATGACCGCGGAGCTCGCCGCGAAGAACGCGCTGGCAGCCAAGGCGGGACTGCGGACGATGCGCGACGTCGATGCCATGCTGGCCGAGGTGCGCGCGAGCGGCTTTGCGGCAATTTCCGGAACGATGCTTGCGGGCATCGTCGCCGCCAGCGTGCCGGTCTTCGACTATGCCGGAAAGATCGCGGCCGCGTTGACGCTCGTCGGCCTGGAAGGACAGCTCGAACTCGACCCGGAGAGCCGGACGATCCGGACGCTACGCGCGGCGGCCGAAGATTTGTCGCGGCGCCTCGGTGCGCCGGCCGTGCCCAAGGATCTGCTGCCGCAACCGCCGGCGCCGCGCCGCCGCGGCGAGCGGCCGCCCGCTCTGCTAAAAGCCTGACGACGACCGGACCGGTGGCGACGCACCGGCGGCGAACCAACAGACGAGGGGAGTGATCGATGCCGCAGACGCCGTCCAAGGAATTGCCGCGCTATGGCTGGCGAGCCAGGCTGGGAATGCTGCTGCCCTCGGGCAACGTCGCGGCCGAGGCGCAATTCAATGCGATACTGCCGAGCGGCGTCAGCCTCCACACGACGCGGCTGAAGCTGACGGGCAGCACCGACAAGGAATTGCTCGCGATGACCGAGGGACTCGAGGAGGGCGCATCGCTTCTCGCCGACGCCTGCGTCGACCTCATCCTGTTCCACTGCACGGGCGTCACGACATGGGACGCGGAGATGGACCGGACGCTGCCGGCGCGCATCACGGCAGCAACGAAGCTGCCGGCGACGGCGACCTCGCGCGCGCTGCTCGCCGCGTTCGAGGCGCTCGAGGCCAAGCGGATCGTGATGGTCTCGCCCTATATCGAAGCAATCAACGCCCGCGAGGCGGCCTTCTTCGAGAGCAATCGGATCCGTATGCTCAAGACCGTCGGTCTCGGGATACCGGCGGCGAAGGACATGATCTCCGTCGAGCCCGGCGAATGGTATCGTCTGGTGCAGGCGAACAAGCTGCCGGACGCCGACGCCTATTTCATCAGCTGCACCGCGGTGCGGTCGCTGGAGGTCATCGAGGATCTCGAGCGCGATCTCGGCAAGCCCGTCGTAACGAGCAATCAGGCGGCAGCGTGGCACTCGCTGCGGACGCTCGGGATTCGCGATTCGATTCCCGGCTTCGGCCGCCTGATGACGCTCCAGTAGAGCGACCGCGACGCATCGGTCGCGACGCGCTTTCTTCGACACATGGAATTGCCCGGCATGATTCAGTCCGCCGCCGCCACGATCCGCGCAGGCAAGACATCCGACGCGCTGCTGAGCCTCGAGGGCGTGAGCAAGCACTACGGGATGCGGGGCGGCGAGACCGTCGCGCTCGCCTCGATCGATCTCGAAATCCGCCGCGGCGAGTTCATGACGATCATCGGTCCGTCGGGTTGCGGCAAATCGACCCTTCTGCAGATCGCCGCCGGCCTCGTCCTGCCGAGCGCGGGGACCGTGCGCCTCGACGGGCACATCGTGACCGGCCCGCCGCCCGGCATGGTGTATCTGTTCCAGCAATATACGAAGTCTTTGTTCCCATGGCGCAACGTGCGCGCGAACGTCGCCTTCGCGTTGGAGCGCAAGGAGTCCAATCGCGGTCGGCGCAACGAGGCGGCGCAGTCCTTCCTCGCGATGGTCGGTCTCGAGGACTTCGCCGACCACTATCCCTGGCAGCTCTCCGGCGGCATGCAGCAGCGAGTCGCGATCGCCCGTGCCCTCGCCGCCTCGCCCACCGTGTTGCTGATGGACGAGCCCTTCAGCTCCGTCGACGCCCTCACCCGCATGGAGTTGCAGGCGCTCGTGCTGGAGGTTTGGCGGAAGCGCGACGATCTGACGATCGTCTTCGTGACCCATGACGTCGAGGAGGCGGTCTATCTGTCCGACCGCATCGCCGTCCTCAGCCGGCGCCCGTCGACGATCGAGCGCATCATCGACACCGGCCTACCGCGGCCGCGCCATCCGATCGAGACGCGCGACAACCCGATCTTCCTCAGGCATCGCCACGAATTGCTCGGCACCCTGCTCGGACGCGCCGATGCCCATCCTTAGGAAATTCGTCGATCTGCTGCCGGGCGTCGCGTTCATCGCGGCCGTGATCCTGATCCTGCAGCAATGCGTCGAGGCGGGCGTCATCAACCGCGCCCTGTTCCCGCCGCCCTCGGTGATCGCTTCGACGCTGTGGGAGCTGATCGCCGGGGGCGAGGTAATGGGGCCGCTCGGCGCGACGATCACCCTCTTCGCCGCCGGCTATGTGCTGGCCGCGATCGTCGGCATCCTGCTCGGCCTGGCGATGGGCACGAACCAGCGCGTGAACGACCTGCTCGATCCGCTGATCGAATCCATTCGGCCGTTGCCGAAGGCGGCGCTCATCCCCGTGCTGATGCTCTTCCTCGGGCTCGGCACGACGATGAAGGTGACCGCGATCGTCCTGGCGAGCTTCTTTCCGATCGTGATCAACACCATCCAGGGCGTGCGCGGCGTCGATCCCGTGCTCGTTGCAACCGGCCGGACCTTCGGCCTCTCGCGGCTCGCGATCACGTTCAAGATCATCCTGCCGGCGTCGATCCCCTATCTGCTGGCAGGGATGCGCGTCGCGCTCGGTCTCGCGCTGCTGATGACGATCCTTTCCGAGATGCTCGCCGGCACCGGCGGGCTCGGCTTTCTCGTGCTCGAGAACCAGCGCGCGTTTCACATCCGGCAGATGTACGCGTGGCTGGTGATCCTGGCTGTGGTCGGCGTCGCGATCAACGCGGCGATGGTCGCCGCGGAACGCCGCTTCGTGCCATGGCTGGATAAATATCGTGTGAACTGACGCGACCGACAACAACGACAAACCCGGGAGGACGACATGACGAAGATCTCGCGACGCAAGGCGACGACGCTGGTGGCGGGCGCCATCACCGCACTGGGCTGCGGCCTCAAAGCGCCGGCGGTCTGGGGCCAATCCACCATGACCAAGCTGCGGGTCGGGGTCGTGCCGGTACTTGATGCCGGCGCCTTCTTCATCGCCGAGGCGCAGGGCCATTTCGCCAAGGAGCGGCTCGAGATCGAGGTGACGCCGACGCCGGGCGGCGGACCGAGCATCGCCGCGCTGGTCTCCAATCAGTTCCAGATTTCGATGTCGACGGTCACGACGATGATCTCCGGCGTGGCGGAGGGCATCGACCTCAAGCTCGTGACCGGCGTCTCCGGCGCCAAGCCTTACCCAAACGACTACTCGGCGATCATGGTCCGCAAGGACTCGGGCATCAAGACCGGCAAGGATTGCATCGGCAAGACCGGCGCCACGCATCTCCTGCAGAACTTGCCGTGGTTCTGCACGCGGCTGTGGATCGACAGCACCGGCGGCGACTCTTCGAAAGTCTCGATCATCGAGGTGCAGTTCCCGCAGCAGCAGGACGCCTTGCTCGGCGGGCGCATCGATTTCGCGGCGACCAACGAGCCCTTCATGTCGGCCGCCATGCAGGCGGCGCCCGACAAGCTGGAAATCGTCTCCGGGCTGATGGGGACGATGATCCCGAACACCATCGTCGCAGCCTTCGCCGCGACCCAGGATTACATCACCAAGAACAAATCGGTCGTCGAGGCCTTCGCGCGCGCCTACGGCCAGGGCGCCGACTGGGCTCAGCAGAACAAGAACAACCCCGAGATGATCGAGCTGATCGCCAAGTTCACGAAGCTGCCGCCGGAGCGGCTGCGGTCGCTGATCGCTTGGCCCGACTATATCCGCGCGATCCAGCCGGCGAGCCTCGAGCGCATCGCGCAGACCATGCAGCGCTACGGCGCGCTGAAGACGATTCCCGATACGGCGAAGATGATCTACGAGACGGCACGCACCTGATGCCGGCGGTCGCTTCCGTAACCGAGGGGAAAGCCGGGGGCCGTCTGCGGCGCCCGGCCCTCCGCGACATCATCGGCGGCAAGCGCCTGGGCTTCTGGTTCATCGTCGCGCTGCTGCTGCTGTGGGAGCTGTCCGCACGCAGCGGTCTCGTCGTCAGCGCCAATTGGCCGCCGGTGAGCCTGACGGCGGTGGCGGTAGTCCACGGCCTTGCCGGCGGCGACCTGCTGGCGGCGCTGTCCGGGACGCTCTATCGCGTGGCCGCGGGTTATGTCGTCGGCAGCGCGTCGGCCGTCATCCTCGGCTTGCTGCTCTCGACGAGCGCGCTGGCGCGACGCACGCTGGAGCCGACGATCGAGCTGCTCCGGCCGCTGCCGATTCCCGCACTCATCCCGCCGCTCGTCCTGTTCCTCGGGCTCGACGACCCGATGAAGATCACCGTCGTCGCCTTCACGGTGTTCTTCCCGGTCTTCGTCAATACGCTGCAGGGCGCCATGTCGATCGAGTCGACCTTTCGCGCCGTCGCCGCGACGTTCGGGACGCCGTGGTTCGCGACGATGCGCGGGGTGCTGCTGCCGGCGACGGTGCCCTATATCTTCGCCGGCCTGCGGGTCAGCATCGGCCTCGCCTTCGTCTCCGCGGTCGCCGCCGAGATGGTCGCCGGCGCGTCCGGTGTCGGCTACTACATCACCTCGATGCAATACGCCGGACGCGGCGCCGACATGTTCGCCGCGATGTTCCTGCTCGGCCTCTCCGGCTACGCCGTCAACGCCGGGTTCGTCGCGATCGAGCGGCGGCTGCTGTTCTGGTACCACTCGGCGAAATAGCGCCGAGAATTTCCTAATGCGCAAATTCTTTCCCTTCAAGAAGTCCGCGCGGTATTCTCGTCTCTGAAACGGACGCCTGGATCCGCCCCGCGACAGGGGCTTCGGACCGAACCAATGGAGCCTCGCCTTGCAACCGAACCATTCGTTGCGTGACCGCGCGGCAATGAACAACGCGAATGCGTTCAAGATCGGCCTCTTCGGCGCGAATTGCTCGTCGGGCCGGGCCGTGACGCTGGTTACGGAACGCTGGTCCGCCAGCTGGACGGACAACCTCGATCTCGCGAAGCTGTCGGACGATGCCGGGATCGATTTCCTGCTGCCGATCGCCCGCTGGCGAGGGTATGGCGGCCACACGGACTACCAGGGCTCGACGCTCGAGACCGTCACCTGGGCGGCCGGGCTCCTCGCCGCGACGAAGCGGATCACGGTGTTCGGCACGGTGCATGCGCCGCTCTTCCATCCCATCATCGCGGCCAAGGAGTTCGTCACGGTCGATCACATCGGGCAAGGCCGGTTCGGCGTGAACCTCGTCGTCGGCTGGAACGAGGACGAGTTCGACATGTTCGGCGTGAAGCAGCGCGAGCATGAGGATCGCTATGCCTACGGCCAGGAATGGATCGATGCGATCAAGATGATGTGGTCGGACCGCGCGGATTTCGACTTCGACGGAAAGTTCATCAAGCTACGCTCGGCGCGCTCGGAGCCGAAGCCGTTCGGCGGATCTCGGCCGATGCTGATGAACGCCGGCTCGTCGCCGGTCGGCCGCGCCTTCGCGCTGCGCAACTGCGACGCGTTCTTCACCAATGCGCCACGCGATTCGCTCGACGTGCTCACCGAACACGTCAAGGCCGTGAAAAGCGAGGCGCGGCAGTACGACCGCGACATCGACGTCTATACGGTCGGCGTCGTGACCTGCCGGCCGACATCCGCGCAAGCCGAGGCGTATTATCGCCATTGCATCATCGACAACGCCGATTGGTCGGCGGTCGACGCGATCCTCGCCAAGAAGAAGATCACGCCCGAAGCCGTCGGCGCCGACGAGTTCGAACGGCAACGCAAGCACCAGGCCAACGGGATGGGCGGGCTGCCGATCGTCGGCGATCCGGATCTCGTGGCGCAGCAGCTGGCGAACCTGAGCACGGCGGGATTGCGCGGCGTCGGCCTCTCCTTCATCAACTACAAGGACGAGCTGCCGTTCTTTTGCGCCGAGGTGTTGCCGCGCCTGCAGCGCATGGGCCTGCGCACGGCGGAACGCTCCAGCCTATCGCGATGAACAGGCTTGCACGCCGAGGGTGCGTTCCAAAGATTCCTGGCCGACGTACACCTCCGCCTGGAAGCCGGCGCGGCGCGCGCCCTCGACGTTGACCGGCACATCATCGACGAAAAGCGAGCGCTCGGGATCGATCCCGGCGCGCGAGGCCACGGCCTGGAATGCCGCGAGCGACGGTTTGGCGAGGCCGATCTCGAAGCTCAGATAGGCCTCGAAGCCGGCGAGCCTCCCCTTGCTCAATTCGACCAGGTATCGCCAGTGCTCCGGATCGGTGTTCGAGAACAGCATGACGCGATTCGCAACCGCCAATCGGCTGACGAGATCGAGCATTCCCGCGTCGATGCCGAAATGGCAGGTCCAGTCCGCCAGAAACCCGTTCCAATCCTGCGAATAGCCCAACTCGCGCCGCAACGCCTCGTGCAGGTCGGAGATCTTTAGCTCACCGGTGTAATAGCGGGGATCGACGACCTGCTTCGTCAAGAGCTCGAGCGCGTCGGGAGCCGCACAATTTGCGGCGAGGCGCCGGTGAAGGCTGGGATTGTCGTGGCGGACGATGACCCCACCGAGATCGAAGACGAGCGCGTTGAAGGGCAGCTTCGCAAATGCGTCCGATCTCATTCCTTCAATCCTGGTCAAGTCGCGTGCCAGAGTGCACCGCAAAACATGAGCCACAATGGCGGCAGCAGCAGCGCCTGTCGACCCTGAGGAGATTCCATCGCGACGGCTCGCCACCGCTGCGCGCGATCACTGCGGAGCCGAGCGAGTCCGGCCAAGCCTATGGTCATCGTCTAGACCATTCATGGTACATTTTGGCTGTGACCAGCCTCGCCACGATAACGTTCGTCATTGCCGCGCTTCTCGTCTTCGTCAGCCTGACGCAGCCGGCGGCTGAGCGGCTGCATCTTCCGTACACGGTGCTGCTCGCCGTATTGGGCGTGGCGATCGGCGGGTTTTCGTCGGCCGTGCTGTACATCCCGCTCGAGGCGCTGAACGCCGTCGCGGCGCCGCTGGCCAATTTGCCGTTCAGCGCCTCGGTATTCCTCGTCGTCTTCCTGCCGATCCTGCTGTTCCACGCGTCGCTCACGATCGACATCCGCGAGATGGCGGCCGACGCGGCGCCGATCCTGCTGCTCGCGATCGTCGCGGTCTTCGTCGCTGCGCTCGGCGTCGGCTTCACGCTGCACCTCGTCGCCGGCGTACCGCTGGTCGTCGCGCTGCTGCTGGGCGCCATCGTCGCGACCACCGATCCGGCGGCAGTCGTCGGCATCTTCCGCGACCTCGGGGCGCCGGCACGGCTGACGCGGCTCGTCGAAGGCGAGAGCCTGCTGAACGATGCCGCGGCCATCGTGCTGTTCTCGGTCCTCCTCGAGATGCTGACCAACGGCACGAGTGCGGACATCACGGAGGGGCTCATGCGGTTCGCCGGGGATTTTCTCGGCGGCATCGCGTTCGGCTTCGTCGGCGGCCGGCTGTTCGGCGCGATCCTGCCGTTCCTCGGCGGCTCGCGCCTCGCCGAGGTGACACTGTCGCTGGCGCTGCCGTATCTCATCTATCTCACGGGCGAGGAGGTTCTCCAGATCTCCGGCGTCGTCGCGGTGGTCAGCGCCGGCCTCACCTTCAGCGCCATCGGCCGCGCCCGCCTGCCGCCGCACAACTGGGCCTATCTCGAGCAGGTCTGGGACCAGACGGGGTTCTGGGCCGGCTCGCTCATCTTCATTTCGGCCTCGATCCTCACCCCCAAGCTGATGGCGGATTTCCATCTGCGGGATCTGTGGCTATTGCTGGTCCTCATCGTCGCGGCGCTGGTCTGCCGCGGGCTGGTGCTCTTCGGCATGCTGCCGATCCTCAGCGCGCTGCGCCTCAGCCAGAGCGTCAGCAACGCCTTCAAGCTGACCATCACCTGGGGCGGGCTGCGCGGCGCCGTGACCCTGGCCTTGGCCCTGGCGGTCACCGAGAACCCGCTGATCGACCCGGCGGCACAGGGGCTGATCGCCGTCCTCGCGACGGGATTCGTGCTGTGGACGTTGCTGGTCAACGGCCTGACGCTGCGGCCGCTGATCCGCGTTCTCGGGCTCGACCGCCTGTCGCCGGTCAATCAGGCGCTGCGCGATAAGATCGTCGCGCTGTCGCTCGCCGAGGTGCATGACGCGGTCAAGGAGACTGCCGAGGCCTACGAGCTTCCCTCAGATCTGGCAGCGTCGCTGATCGGTTCCGGCGCAGGCGCGGCGGAAGAGGCGGCGCTCGACTCGGGCCTCGAGGCGGCGATCACCAATCGCGACCAGATCATGATCGGCCTTGTCGCGCTCGCCAACCACGAGCGTCGGCTCATCCTGGCGCACCACGCGCAGCAGACCGTCTCGCGACCGGCGATCGAACGGCTTCTTCGCAACACCAACCTCATCCTCGACGGCGCGAAGGCCGAGGGGCGGCTCGGCTATAAGCACGCGGCACGGCGGGCGCTTCGCTTCTCGTCGAGCTTCCGTCTCGGGCATCTCCTGCATCGGCGCCTCGGCATCGACTGGCTGCTCCAGCGGCAGATCTCGATCCGCCTCGAGACGCTGCTCGTCCGCGGCCTGGTGGTCAAGGAGCTGAGCCGCTTCAATCGTCAGCGCTTGGGGCCGCTGCTGGGCGAGCGAATCGTCCGGCTGCTCGGCGAAATCATTGCGGCCCGCAGCGATGCAACGGCGCGCGCCATCGAGGCGCTGCGGCTGCAATATCCGGAGCATGCGACGGCGCTGCAGCGGCGCTTTCTGAAACAGACCGGGCTGCGGCTCCAGCTGTCGCTGTTCGGCGAACTGTTCGACGAGGGGCTGATCGGTCGGGAACTGCACGACGCGCTCTCGCGCGAGCATGCCGCGGAGCGTCGGCGGACGCAGGTGCATCATCCACTGGACCTCGGGCTCCGCACCGAGGACCTCATCGCGCGTGTCGACGTCTTCAGCGCGCTGAACGCGACCGATCTCAAGGCGCTGGCGCGGCTGTTCCGCTCGCGGCTCGCCTTGCCCGAGGAGACGATCATCCGCAAGGGCGACCGCGGCACGCAGGTCTTTCTCATCTCCTCCGGCGCCGTCGAGGTCGTGCTGCCCCACCAGAACGTCCGGCTCGGCCGCGGCGAGTTCTTCGGCGAAATGGCGCTGTTGAGCGGCAAGCGACGGCAGGCCGATGTCGTGTCGCTCGGCTATTGCCGGCTTCTCGTGCTGACGGGGACGGATTTCCGTCGCTTCCTCAAGGCGCGGCCGGAGGCCAAGGCGGAGGTCTACCGCATCGTCAGGGCGCGCACGCTGATGAACGAAAGGGGTCTCTTGCCGGCAACGCCGCCAGCCTCGGCCGAGCGCACCTTCCCGCCCGCGACTGCGCCGGCGGTCGGCCGCGAGTGACGAACGCCGACACGCTCAGGGCTCTGGTCTTCGATCTCGACGGCACGCTCGTCGACAGCGATCCCTTTCATTTCCAGGCGTATCACGAGATCGCCGCCCGGCATGGCGTCGCGATCGATGAATCGTTCTTCGCGGCGCATGTCTCCGGCCATACCAACGCCGAGGCCTGCGCGGCCATGTTCCCCGCGATGACGCACGACGAGCATCGCGCGATCGCCGCGGAGAAGGAGGTCAATTTCCGCGCCGCGCTGGCGACGGCGCAGGCGCTCCCCGGCGTCCATGCGCTCTTCGACTGGGCGGTGGCCGAGAATCTTCGCATCGGGCTCGTCACCAACGCGCCGGCGGCGAACGTCGATCACATGCTCGGTGTGCTCGGCTTGACCGGGCGCTTCGATACGATCGTGCTCGGCGAGACGCTGGCGCGCGGCAAGCCGGACCCGCTGCCGTACGTCACGGCGTTGCAGCGGCTGGGGATCGACGCCGGCGCCGCGGTCGCCTTCGAGGACGCCGTCCCCGGCGTCATTTCGGCGGTCACCGCCGGGATCGCCACTGTCGGAATCACCGCAAGCCGCGGCGACGCGCTCGCCGCCGCCGGCGCCGCGCTGATCGTGCCGGATTTCACCGATGCGCGCCTGACCCGCTTCCTCGGTGTCTGCGGCGGAGGCTGAGGCTCAGTTCCAGTGCATGTCCTGGAAGACGACGCCGTAGACGTTGATCGAATCCGGCGAGACGTAGAGGTCCTTGCCGTGGATGAAGACGTCCGGCCGGGTCGAGATCGGCAGGATATAGGCGTTCTCGTTCACCCGGTCGAAGACCTTGCGGTAGTCGTTGTCGCGGCGCTTCTCGTCGAGCGTCGAGACGGCGTCGGCCGCGAGCTTCTGGATCGTCTCGTCGTGCCAATAGTCGCGGGCGCCGGTGAAATAGAAATCCATCGTCGGCGCGACGTCGGGCAGGCCGAGCGACGGCCATTGCCCGACGATGATCTGCGCCTTGCCGGCGCTCTGCTTGGAGCGGTAGCCGGCGAAGGTGACCTTGTCGACGGTCGCGCGGACGCCGATCTTGCGAAACTCGCCGGCGATCGCCTCGCCGAGCCCGTATGACGCCGGGATCGCGGTGACCTCGACGTCGAAGCCGTTGGGATAGCCGGCCTCGGCGAGCAGCTTCTTCGCCGCGGCGACGTCGAATTTGTACGGCTTCACGTCGGGGTCGGCGCAGCCGCGTTGCAGCTTCAGGCAGAGCGCGTCGACGACATGCACTGCCGCGCCGCCGGCGACCTCGGTCTTGATCAGCAGATCGCGATCGACCGCCTGGATCAGCGCCTGCCGCACTTTCGGGTTCGACAGCACCGCATTGCCCGAGCGGTTCACCGAATCCATCGTCATGTAGTGGAAGTTGATACCCGAGGCGGCGGTCGTCGTCAGCGACGGAATGCTGGCGACCAGCGTCGCCTCGTCGCTCGTCTCGGCGTGCGACAGATCGATGCCGCCGATGCTGAGCTGGGCGAGCCGCGTCTGCGCGTCGGGCAACGGCTGGATGTGGATGGTGCCGATCGATGCCGCCGGCTTGCATTTGCTGGCGATCTGATAGGTTGGGTTTTTGGCGAGGACGATGCCGTTGCCGGAATCGACCGAGACCGCCTTATAGGGGCCGGTGCCGACCGGCGCCTTGCGGCCGAAATCGGCCTTGGTCTCGTAGCTGGCATGCAGCTTCGCCGGCAGGATATGCGCCGAGATCGCGAGCCGTACCGTCGCGATCGGCGTCACCTGCTTGGCGACGACGCGCAAGGTATGGGTGTCGACCTTCTCGGCGTGATCCATCCAGTTGAGATCGTCGTAGCGCAGCTTATTGTTCGGATCGTTCAACCAGTTGAGCGTATAGACGACGTCGTCGGCGCTGAAGGCGACGCCGTCGTGGAAGGTGACGTCCTCGCGCAGCTTGAACTCGAGCGTTCGGTCGTCGACCTGCGTCCAGGAGGTCGCGAGCAGCGGCATGAACTCGCGACTTTTCGGGTCGTAGCACATCAACGTGTCGAAGACGGCGTCGGTGGTGACCCGCATTTCGGCCTTGGGATCGTCGTATTCGAGGATCGTGTGGATAGGATCGACGAAGGCGACGCGCAGCGTGTCCTTGGCCTTTTGCGCCTGCGCCGGCAAGGCCGCCAAAGCGGCGGCGATTGCCAGCAGCGGCATGAGATTCCGAGACTTCACGACGTTCCCTCCCCCTATGCCGTCATTCTCCAGGCCGTCATTGCGAGCGTAGCGAAGCAATCCAGCCCGAGCGGCATCGGCCTGGATTGCTTCGTCGCGATGCTCCTCGCAATGACGGATCTAGTAAATCAGAGCTTCGTCACGCAGGCATGCAGCACCGCGCTGCGGCCGCCGCGCACCGCCTCGAGACAGCGAGCGATCGCCGCCGGCACCTCGTCGGGATCGACCAGCTTCTCGCCGTAGGCGCCGGCCGCCTCGGCGATCTTCGCGAAATCCATGTCGGGTGCGAGCTGCGCCTGAAAGGCCCCGATGTCCTGCGCCTCCCCCTTGGGATAGACGCGCAGCGTCGCCTGCTTGACCGCCGACCAGCCGGTGTTGTCGAAGACGATCGTGAACAGTGGCAGCCCGTATTGTTTCGAGGTCGCGAGCACGGCGGCGGGATTGTTGAAGTAGAAGCTGCCGTCGCCGACGATCTGGATGACGATCGCGTCGGGCTTGGCCAGCTTGAGGCCGAGCGCCGTGCCGCCCGACGAGCCGAGCCCGCCACCGCCGGATTTGATCATCGTCAGGGGCAGCGGCCGCGGGATCTGCATGCTGACCGCGCCGGCATTGCGGATCGCCTCGTTGACGACGATATCGGTCGGCTCGATCGCCGCGGCGAGCGCGGCAGAGATCCAATGCGGGCTGATCTGGCCCGATTTGCCCTTGTCTGCAGCGAGGCGTGCGGCGTTGCGCTTGCGCTCCTCGCCCTCGGCCGCCAGCGCCTCGACGCGCTTTGCCGCCTCGGCGCGGAACGCCGGCGTCGCCTGCGCTTCGAGCATCTCGACGAGTTGCGTCAGGATACGGCCGCTGTCGCCTTGGATGCGCAGATTGCCGGGGAAGCTCCACATCGGCGAGGCGCCCTTAAGGACGTCGATATCGACCTGCGCCCAGTATGTTGCCGGGTTGGCTTCGGTCTCGGTCGGGATCCACGGCACGTCGACATCGACCATCAGGCCGAGATCGGCCGCCGCGAGATGCTTGCCGTGCTGGAAGCCGCCGAAGCAGGGCGAATCCTGGAGGACGTTGTAGATCGAGAGGAACTCGACGATGCGGATGCCGGCGAAACGCGCCAGCCGGTCGATCGCCGCGGCCCCGGCCGCGCTGCGGCCGCCGTAAGCGGTGATCAGCAGCGGCGATTTGGCGGCGAGGAGCCGGGTCGCGAGGCGCTGCACGAGCTCCGGATCGGCGCCGCTCGCCTCGCTCGGGCCGAACTGGTCGACCGGATAGGAGCGGACCGCCGACTCGTCCCAATCCTGCGTCAGCGTCTCGCGCGGCAGCATGAGATAGACCGGGCCCTTGGGTTCGCTTTCCATGATCGCATGCGCCCGGCTCAGCGTCTCCTTGGCGGTGACGCCGGAGGGCAGCGTGTATTCCCATTTGACGTAGGGGCGCACGAGACTGCCCTGGTCGAAGGGCTGCTGCACGAAATGGACGTAGGTGTCGCGCGAGCCGGTGAGCTCGCCGTAGCTGGTGAAGGGCGCGGTGCCGGCCATCAGCATCACCGGCAAGCGGCTGCGGAAGATGTTGTGCAGCGCCATCGCGGAATTGGCGGTGCCGGCATCGACGTGGACGAGCACCGCCTGGCCGCGGCCGGTGGCGAGTGCATAGCCGGCCGCCATATGGGCGCCGACGTTCTCATGCGCGCAGACGACGATCTTCGGCATGGCGCGGCCGGCCTTCTCCCAACGCGCCATCTCCTCGATGATCGGCGCGTGGTCGGTGCCGAAATTGCAGAAGAGATACTCGATGCCGAGCTCGGTCAGTCCTTCGAGGAAGTAATGCGCCGTCGAATGGGTCGTGGAGTTGCGGCGGTCGGGACTCGTCGTCATCGGGATTTCCTCACATGAGCTTGCGGCCGGCCCGTTTTGCGGCGCCGCCGGATGTCGCAGGCATCGTCGTTTGCGGTAGCGGGCACGGCTGGCGAAGGCCGAACGCCCTCGATCCGGGTGAGCCGGACCGTTTCAGCGGCGCATTCTATCGGATGTTGCAATCGCCGCGCACCCCGAAAAACGTAGCGGGGAAAACGCGGCGGCCGCAACCGATCGGAATCGGCGCTAGGCGCGCCTGCCGCTGGCGATCGGAATGACGTTGAGGTCCGGTTCGGCGGCCTGCAGCTTCGCGACCATCGTCTCGAGCTCAGCCTGGCGATAGGGCTTCGCCAGTCGCGGCAGGCCGAGATCGTCGCCGCCGGGCAGATCGGCGTAGCCGGTGGCGAGAATGATCGGCAATTCCGGCCGTGCCTGGCGGATCTGCTTGGCGAGCTCGACGCCGGTCATGCCCGGCATCGCATGATCGGTGATCACGAGATCGATCTTCGCCTCGGCGCGGATGCGCTCCATCGCGCCGGGCGCCGAGGAGGCGATGACCACCGTGTGGCCGAGGTCGGAGAGCATCGCGGCGGTGCTTTCCGCCACCATCGAATCGTCGTCGACGACGAGCACGTGGCACGGCTTGCACTCGGCGGCCGCGTTCCGCGCCGGGGCGCCCGTCTCGGTCGTCTGGCCACCCTCGATCACCGGAAACAGCAGCTCGACGGTGGTGCCGCTGCCAATGCGGCTGGAGATCCGGGTGCCGCCGCCGGATTGCGCCGCCAATCCATAGACCATCGAGAGGCCGAGACCGGTGCCCTTGCCGACGCCCTTCGTCGTGAAGAAGGGCTCGGCCGCGCGTTTGAGGGTCGCCTCATCCATGCCGCAGCCGGTGTCGGTGACCGAGACGGAGAGGTAATCGCCGGGCGCCAGGCCCTGCGCGCCGCCGCCGAGCCGGTCGCGGCGCGCCGTCAGGGTGAGGCGCCCGCCCTCCGGCATCGCGTCCCGGGCATTGAGCGCAAGATTGAGGATCGCGAGCTCCAGCTGGTTGCGGTCGGCGCGGATGAGCGCGAGATCGCCGCTGAAGTCCATGCCGATCTGGATCGACGGGCCGAGCGAGCGCTGCAGCATCTCCGCCATGCTGCCGACGAGCCGGGCGACGTCGACGATCTCGGGCTTGAGCTCCTGGCGGCGGGCGAAGGCGAGCATGCGCTTGGTCAGCGCCGCGCCGCGCTCGCCGCTCTGTATGGCGCCATCGATCAGGCGCTTGGCGATCGGGTCGTTCTGCACCCGCTTGGACAGGAGATCGAGATTGCTCAGCGCCGCCATCAGCAGATTGTTGAAATCATGCGCGAGGCCGCCGGTCAGCTGGCCGAGGCTCTCGAGCTTCTGCATCTCGTGCACCTGGGCCAGAGCCATCTCGCGCTCGCGCGTCCGCTCCTCGACGCGCTGCTCCAGCTCGGCGTTGGCTTGCGCCAGCTCAGCCGTCCGCTCGCGGACACGGTTCTCGAGCTCGATGTTCAGCGTCTCCAGCTGCCGCGTCTTGCGATACAGCTCGGCGAAGATCCGCACCTTCGCCCGCAGGAGCTCGGGCACGACCGGCACCGGCACGTAGTCGACCGCGCCGTGCTCGTAGCCCTTGACGCGGTCGAGGTCGGTCATCGCGATCGCCGAGACGAAGATGATCGCCGTCCTCTGGAAGCGCGGATGACCGCGGATCATCGCGGCGAGCTCGAAGCCGTCGAGGTCCGGCATGCAGACGTCGATCAGCATGACGGCGATCTCCTTCTTCAGGAGGTGCTCCAGCGCCTCCCGCGCCGACCCCGCCTTGATCAGGTTGTCGCCCAGCCCGTCGAGGATCACCTCATAGCTGAGCAACTTCGCCGGCTGATCGTCGACGAGCAGGATGTTGACCGGATCACTGGGGCTCATGGCGTTGTCGTTCATCGCTTTGCCGGTCTCCTAGCGGTGCAGCCACATGCGGAGAGCAGACAATAGCTGCTCGGTATTGACCGGCTTGGCAAGATAGTCGGAGGCGCCGGCCTCGAGGCATTTCTCGCGGTCGCCCTTCATCGCCTTGGCGGTCAGCGCGATGATGGGCAGCCGGCGGAAGGCGGACTTCTGCCGGATCACCTCCATCGTCTGGTAGCCGTCCATCTCCGGCATCATGATGTCCATCAGCACCAACGAGACGGAAGGCGTCGCTTCCAGCAGCGCGATCGCCTCGCGGCCGGTCGTCGCCGTGACGACGTTCATGCCGCGCCGCTCGAGCGCGCTGCTGAGCGCGAAGATGTTGCGCGCATCGTCATCGACCAGCAGGACCGTCTTGCCGACGAGATCCTCGTCCGAGCTGTGCAGCCGCTCCAGCATGACGCGCTTCTCGATCGGCAGGTCGGAGACGACGCGGTGCAGGAAGAGCGCCGTCTCGTCGAGCAGGCGCTCCGGCGATTCGACGCCCTTGACGACGACGCTGCGGGCAATCGTGTGCAGCTGCGCGTCCTCCTCGGGCGACAGCTCGCGGCCGGTGAAGACGACGACCGGCACGTCGGACAATTCCGCATCGTCGCGGATCTCCTCGAGCAGATCGAAGCCCGTCATGTCGGGCAGCCGGAGATCGAGGACGACGCAGTCGATCGTCCGCGTCCGCAGCTCGGCGAGCGCGTCGCTGCCGGTGCCGACCGGGACGATGTCGATGTCGTCGTGGTGCAGCAGCTCGGTGATGCTCATACGCTCGCCGGCGTTGTCCTCGACGACGAGCAGACGCTTGCGGCGCGGCTTGGTGAACTCCTTGATGCGGGAGAGAACCTTCTCCAGACCCTCGGTCGTCGCCGGCTTGGTCGTGAACGAGAAGGCGCCGCGCGCGAGACCATGCTGCCGGTCCTCGTCGAGCGTCACCATCTGGACCGGAATGTGGCGCGTCGCCGGATCCTGCTTGAGCTGGCTCAGCACCGTCCAGCCCAGCATGTCGGGCAGGAAGACGTCGAGCGACACGGCGCTCGGCTTGTATTCGCGGGCGAGCGCCAGCGCCTCGGCGCCGCGGCCAGCGACCAGCACCTTCAGCCCGGCCTCGCGGGCGAGATCGGCCATGATCCGTGCATAGTTGGGATCGTCCTCGACGATGAGGAGAATCTCGTCACCGGGCTGCACCATGTTGCGGTCGTCCAGCACCTGCTCCAGCGCCGGCTCGGGCAGGCGCACCACGGCGGCGGTCGCCATGCCGGCAGCCGCCTCAATCGCCCGCACCGATCCCGCGGGCCCGACGTATTTCAGCGGCAGGTAAAGGGTGAAGGTGCTGCCGACGCCCGGCGTCGAACGCAGCTGGATCTCGCCGCCGAGCAGATTCGAAAGCTCGCGGCTGATCGCGAGGCCGAGACCGGTGCCGCCGTATTTCCGGCTGGTGCTGGCGTCGGCCTGCTGGAAGGCCTCGAAGATGATCTTCTGCTTCTCCGCCGGAATGCCGACGCCGGTGTCGGAGACCTCGAAGGCGACGACAGTCGGGGCGTGGCGCAGCGTCGGATGGTCCGCCGTCCAGCCGCCGCCGACGGCGCTGACGGCGAGGCGGACGCCGCCGTGCTCGGTGAACTTGAAGGCGTTCGACAGCAGGTTCTTCAAGACCTGCTGCAGCCGCTTGGCGTCGGTGATCATGCTGCGGTCGAGGTTCGGATCCATCTGAACCTCGAAGGACAGCCGCCGATTCTCCGCCTCATGGCGGAACGGCCGGACAACCATGTCGTGTAGATTGGTGAAGAAGACCTCCTCGGCCTCGACCGAGACGGTGCCGGATTCGATCTTCGACAGATCGAGGATGTCGCTGATGAGATTGAGGAGATCGGTGCCCGCGCCGTGGATGGTCCGGGCGAACTCGACCTGCTTGCCGGTCAGATTGGCGTCCGGGTTCTCGGCGAGCTGCTGGCCGAGGATGAGAATGCTGTTCAGCGGCGTGCGCAGCTCGTGCGACATGTTGGCGAGGAACTCGGATTTGTACTTCGAGGTGAGCGCCAGCTCGGAGGCCTTCTCCTCGACCGCGCGACGCGCTTGCTCGATTTCCTGGTTCTTGCGCTCGACCTCGACGTTGCGCTCGGCGAGCTGTTGCGCCTTTTGCTCGAGCTGCTCGTTGGTCTGCTGCAGCTCCCTTTGCTGCGTCTGCAGCTCGGCGGCGAGCTGCTGCGACTGCTCGAGCAGACCCTCGGTCTGCATCGTCGCCTCGATCGAGTTCAGCACGATGCCGATGCCGGCGGTGAGCTGCTCGAGGAACGAAACCTGCAGGTTGGTGAAGGCGGCGACGGAGGCGAGCTCGATGACCGCCTTGACCTGGCCTTCGAATAGCACCGGCAGGACGATGTCGTTGCGCGGCGGCACCTTGAAGAGGCCGGAGGCGATCGGCACGACTTCCGACGGGAGATCGCTGATCAGGATGCGGCGTGCATCGGCGGCGCATTGGCCGAGCAGCCCCTCGCCGATCTGCAGCCGCTCGGCGTGGCCGCCGATGCCCTCGTCGGCATAGCCGGAGAGCAGGCGCAGGCTCGAGCTGCTGCTGTCGACGAGATAGATGACGCCGTTCTGCGCATTGACGAGTGGCGCCAGCTCGGAGAGCAGCATGCGGCCGACCGTGACGAGGTCGCGCTGCCCCTGCAGCATGTTGGTGAAACGCGCGAGGTTCGTCTTCAGCCAATCCTGTTCGGTATTGCGATCCGTCGTCAGGCGGAGGTTGTCGATCATCGTATTGATGTTGTCTTTGAGCTCGGCGACCTCGCCGCGGGCGTCGACCTGGATCGAGCGCGTCAGATCGCCCTTGGTGACGGCGGTCGCGACCTCGGCGATGGCGCGCACCTGGGTCGTCAGATTGGCCGCCAGCAGATTGACGTTGCCTGTGAGATCCTTCCAGGTACCGGCGGCGCCCGGGACGTTCGCCTGGCCACCGAGCCTTCCCTCGACGCCGACCTCGCGGGCGACGGTCGTCACCTGGTCGGCGAAGGTCGCCAGCGTGTTCGTCATGTTGTTGATGGTCTCGGCAAGGGCCGCGACCTCGCCCTTCGACTTGACGGTGAGGTTCTGTTTCAAGTCGCCGTCGGCGACGGCGGTCACGACCTTGACGATGCCGCGCACCTGCTCGGTGAGGTTTGCCGCCATGACGTTGACGGTGTCCGTCAGATCCTTCCAGGTACCGGCGACGCCCGGCACCGCAGCCTGGCCGCCGAGCTTGCCTTCGGTGCCGACCTCACGGGCGACGCGCGTCACCTCGGAGGCGAAGGCGTTGAGCTGATCGACCATCGTGTTGATGGTGTTCTTCAGCTCGAGGATCTCGCCCTTCACATCGACGGTAATCTTGCGCGAGAGATCGCCGCGCGCCACGGCGGTCGTCACCTCTGCGATGTTGCGGACCTGCGTCGTCAGATTGGCGGCGAGCAAATTGACGTTGTCGGTGAGATCCTTCCAGGTGCCGGCAACGCCGGGCACCACCGCCTGGCCGCCGAGCCGTCCCTCGGTCGCGACCTCGCGGGCGACGCGCGTCACCTCGGCGGCGAAGGAGCGGAGCTGCTCGACCATGGTGTTCAAAGTGTCCTTGAGCAGCAGTATCTCGCCGCGCACGTCGACGGTGATCTTCTTCGACAGATCGCCGCTGGCGATCGCGGTCGCGACCTCGGCAATGTTGCGGACCTGACCGGTCAGGTTCGACGCCATGAAATTGACGTTGTCGGTTAGATCCTTCCAGGTGCCGGCGACGCCCGGCACCGCCGCCTGGCCGCCGAGCTTGCCTTCGGTGCCGACCTCGCGGGCGACGCGCGTCACCTCGGAGGCGAAGGCGTTGAGCTGATCGACCATCGTATTGATGGTGTTCTTCAGCTCGAGGATCTCGCCCTTCACGTCGACGGTGATCTTGCGCGAGAGATCGCCGCGCGCCACGGCGGTCGTCACCTCGGCGATGTTGCGGACCTGGGCGGTGAGATTGCCGGCCATCGAGTTGACGCTGTCGGTCAGATCCTTCCAAGTGCCCGCGACGCCCGGGACCTGCGCCTGGCCGCCCAGCCGGCCTTCGGTGCCGACCTCGCGCGCAACGCGCGTCACCTCGCCGGCGAAGCGGTTGAGCTGATCGACCATCGTGTTCAGCGTTTCCTTCAGCTGAAGGATCTCGCCGCGGACGTCGACGGTGATCTTCCGCGAGAGATCGCCGTTCGCGATCGCGGTCGCGACCTCGGCGATGTTGCGCACTTGGCCGGTAAGATTGCCGGCCATCGAGTTGACGCTGTCGGTCAGATCCTTCCAGGTGCCGGCGACGCCGGGGACCTGCGCCTGACCGCCGAGGCGGCCTTCGGTGCCGACCTCAAGCGCGACGCGCGTCACCTCGCCGGCGAAGGCGTTCAGCTGATCGACCATCGTGTTGATGGTCTCCTTCAGCTGCAGGATCTCGCCGGAGACGTTGACGGTGATCTTCTTCGAGAGATCGCCCTGCGCGACGGCGGTCGCGACCTCGGCGATGTTACGCACCTGTCCGGTCAGGTTGCTCGCCATCGAGTTGACGCTGTCGGTCAGATGCTTCCAGGTGCCGGCGACGCCCTTGACCTCGGCCTGGCCGCCGAGCTTGCCCTCGGTACCGACCTCGCGGGCGACGCGCGTCACCTCGCCGGCGAAGGCGTTGAGCTGATCCACCATCGTGTTGATGGTGTCCTTGAGCTGCAGGATCTCGCCGGAGACGTTGACGGTGATCTTCTTCGACAGATCGCCGTTGGCGATCGCGGTCGAGACCTCGGCGATGTTGCGGACCTGCGCGGTCAGATTGCTCGCCATTGAGTTGACGCTCTCGGTCAGATCCTTCCAGGTGCCGGCGACGCCGAGCACGTTGGCCTGGCCGCCGAGCCGTCCGTCAGTGCCGACCTCGCGCGCGACACGCGTCACCTCGCCAGCGAAGGCGTTCAGCTGATCGACCATCGTGTTGATGGTCTCCTTGAGCTGCAGGATCTCGCCGCTCACCGTCACGGTGATTTTCTTCGAGAGATCGCCGCCGGCGATCGCGGTCGCGACCTCGGCGATGTTGCGCACCTGAGCCGTCAGGTTCGATGCCATCGAGTTGACGTTGTCGGTCAGGTCCTTCCAGGTGCCGGCGACGCCCGGCACCTGTGCCTGACCGCCGAGGCGGCCTTCGGTGCCGACCTCGCGCGCGACGCGCGTCACCTCGGAGGCGAAGGAGTTGAGCTGATCCACCATGGTATTCATGGTGTCCTTCAGCTCGAGAATCTCGCCGCGCACGTCGACGGTGATCTTGCGCGAGAGATCGCCGCGCGCCACGGCGGTCGTCACCTGCGCGATGTTGCGCACCTGGTCGGTCAGATTGCCGCACATCGCGTTGACCGAATCCGTCAGATCCTTCCAGGTCCCGGCGACGCCGGGGACGAGCGCCTGGCCGCCGAGCTTGCCCTCGGTGCCGACCTCGCGGGCGACGCGCGTCACCTCCGAAGCGAAGGAGCGCAGCTGATCGACCATCGTGTTGATGGCCTCCTTCAGCTGCAGGATCTCGCCGCGAACGTCGACGGTGATCTTCTTCGAGAGATCGCCGTTGGCGACCGCGATGGTGACGTCGGCGATGTTGCGGACCTGGGCGGTCAGATTGCTCGCCATCGAGTTGACGCTCTCGGTGAGGTCTTTCCAGACACCCGTCACCTCGCTGACCTGCGCCTGGCCGCCAAGCTTGCCGTCGGTGCCGACCTCGCGCGCGACGCGCGTCACCTCGGAGGTGAAGACGCTGAGCTGCTTGATCATCGTATTGACGATCGTCGCCGAGCGCAGGAACTCGCCCCTAAGCGGTCGCCCGTCGACCTCGAGCTGCACCGTCTGGAGGAGATCGCCCTTGGCGACGGCAGCAATCGCGCGCGTCACCGCCGTCGTCGGCCACAGCAGATCGTCGATCAGCGTGTTGACCGAGGCTTCCATGTCACCCCAGGCGCCGTGCGACAGGGCGAACTGGACGCGCTTGCGGGTCTTGCCCTCGCGGCCGACGATCTGCCCGACTTGCTCGAGCTGCTGCGCCATGCGCTCGTTGGCGGCGATGATTTCGTTGAACTTGTCGGCGATCTTCCCGGCGAGCCCGACCTGATCGCGCGGCAGGCGGACCGAGAAATCGCCGACGCCCATCGCCTGCAGCGCCTCGAGCAGCCCGCCGAGTTCGAAAGCCTGGCTCTCCGAATGGCCGTTGGCATGCGCCATGGCGGCAACCGCCGGCGACGGGCTCTCGGTCGATCCGGCGCCGACGGCACCGTTGACGTTGGCCTGTCCGGAGGATTTCCCAGTGCGAGCCATGTTCCTGCTCCTCGTATGACGGACGAAGCGCCGGGCAATAACGCACCCGGCCCTTGATTGATCTGCTGCTGCGTCCGGCACGAAAGATTGACCGCACCAAGAAAGTCAACCGATCCGCGCAGACCAAGCGGAATGTTCGCCAAAATACTCGACTGTCTCGTCAGGGTCACAGTCTCTAAAGATCGATGTCTAAACGCCGTTGCCTGATCCCAAAGGAGTACAAATATCCCAGCGCGACTATTTAGATCAACAAGGAACCAAACGGTTGGGCTCAGCGTTTATTTGGCCCCGGGAGGCCTGACGCTACCTTCGAGGCATCTTGAGCCTATCGATCTTAGCGGACGATGGCTGGGGCGGGAGGGATCGAACCTCCGAATGGCGGAATCAAAATCCGCTGCCTTACCGCTTGGCTACGCCCCAACAGAAAGGCCTGACGAAAGGCCGCGCACCATAACGAGAAAGCCGCGGGGTCGCAACAGCGCCCGAGCCAGCAACATCGCGCGCCGAAGCGATCGATTCTCAGGCCGGGCGGTCGGTGAGCAAGCGGCCGCCGGCGACCCACCAGCCCAGCCGCTCGGCCGCCAAAGAACCCGCGGCGATTACCGCCGCCTCGCGCGTCGCAAAGAGCGCAAAGCAGGTGGCGCCGCTGCCGCTCATGCGGGCGAGCAGCGCCCCGTCGCAGCCTTCGAGGGCATCGAGCACCGTGGCGATCTCGGGGACGATGGCAATCGCCGGCGGCGCGAGATCGTTGCCGCGCGACCGCAGCAGCGCCGCGAGCGCCGCGGCATCGCGCGGCGCCTCGGCGAAGCGCGCCGGCGCCGAAAAGGCGCCACGCCGTGCCTTGAAGACGGCGGGCGTCGGCAAGGCGATGCCGGGGTTGACGAGAACGATGCCGGTCTCGGGCAAAGCTGGCGCAGGCGCGATCGCCTCGCCGATGCCGCCGAGCCAGGCCGGCCGCGCGAAGAGGCAGACGGGAACATCGGCGCCGAGCGCAACGGCCAGATCGTCCATGGCGGCCGGCGCCAGATCGCCGCGCCACAGGCGGGAGAGCGCGACGAGCGTCGCGGCGGCATCGCTCGAGCCACCGCCGATGCCACTGGCGACCGGCAGGTTCTTGGTGAGGCGAAGCGCCGCGGCGGGGACAATGCCGAGATGCGCTGCAAGGCTTGTCGCTGCGCGAAGCACGAGATTGTCGGCCTCGCCCGCGAGGCTGCCGGCGAAGGGTCCGTCGATCGCGAAGGAAAGATCGGCTGCCGGCGAGGCGGTCACGACATCGCCGATGTCGGCGAAAGCGACGAGGCTGTCGAGCTCGTGAAGCCCGTCGGCGCGGCGGCCGACGACGTGCAGGTAGAGATTGACCTTGGCCGGCGCCGCGACGCGGATCGCGACGGCTTGCTCGCTGCTCATCGTGTCGATCAGCCGCCTTGTGCCGTGCCGAGGGCGGGCGGCGGCTTGGCGAGGCCGCGATCGAGCTTCGCTTCGATGCCCTTGGCGTCTTGCGCCTCGGGCTTGAACTGCAGCGCCCGACGCCACTGGTTGCGCGCCTCGACCTCGCGGCCGCTCCGCCAATAGGCGTCGCCGAGGTGATCGTTGATCGTCGGATCCTCGGGCAGCAGCTCGACGGCACGCTCGAGCTGCTGCGTCGCACGCGGATAATCGCCGACCCGGAAGAGCGCCCAGCCGAGGCTGTCGACGATGTAACCGTCGTTCGGGCGCAGCTTGACGGCGCGCTCGATCATGCCGAGCGCCTCATTGAAATGCTGCCCCTTCTCGATCCAGGAATAGCCGAGATAGTTGAGGGCGACAGGCTGCTCGGGCTGCAGCTCGAGCGCATGCAGCAGATCCGCCTCGGCGCGCTGCCAGTCGCGGGCTCGCTCGAGCGCGACGCCGCGGCTGTAGAACACCGCCCAGTCGCGCGGCGACGCCTGGCGGATCCGAGCAATCGCCTGATTATAGGCGTCGACCGCCTCGGCGAAGCGGTTCTTGCCGCGCAGGATGTCGCCGAGCTCGATGAGCGGCTGCCGGCTGTCGCGCCGCTCGGCAGCCATCGCCCGTAGATCGGCAATCGCCTCGTCGGTGCGGCCGAGCGCTTCGAGATTGGCCGCAGCGCCCATCCGCGCGGTCCAGCCGAACGGCGAGCGCGGCGCGATGGCGCGGTCGATGGCAAGCGCTGCGGCCGGCCGATGCTGCGCCGCCAGGATGTCGGCGACAAGCAGCTGGGCGAATGGGAAATCGGGCTTCAGATGGAGCGCCAGCCGGCCGTAGATCAGCGCGAGATCCGCCGTCTCCGTCTGGTTGAGCAACGTCGCGAGATCGAAGAGCGCCTCGGCCGCGCCGTCGGCCGGCGTCGCGATCCGCGGCGGCGGCGGTTTGGCGGCGGCGAGACGGCTCTGCGCGAGGCTGACGAGGTCGTTGTCGGCATTCTCGGCGACGAAGCGCTCGTAGAGCGTTCGCGCTTCCGGCGTCCTGCCGCTGCGCTCATAGAGGCTGCCGAGCGCATCGACCGACCGCCAGTTCGCCCGCGTCGACGATTGCAGGACCCGCTTGTATGCCGCCTCGGCGTCGGCGGTGCGGCCCGCGTAATCGGCGATCAGCCCGACATGAAAATCGACCAGCGGGGCGAACCCCTGGACCTCGCGCAACGGCGCCAGCGCCGGCGCCACCCCGGCCGTGTCGCCCAAGCCGGCCTTGGACCAGGCGATCACGAGCGGCGTCATGAAGCGCTGGATTCCTTCGCGCGGCAGCTTCTGCGCCGCAGCCGCGGCACCGGCATAATCGCCGGTCTTGAGCTGTTCCAGGGTCAGGACGAGATTCGGCAGCACCGAAGCCCCGTCGATCTGGTGGATCCGTTTCGCCAGGACCGTCGCCTCGGCGATGCGGCCTTCGGTGATGTCAAAGACGAAGGTCTTGTTGATCAGCTCGAAGTCTTCGGGATCCGCCGCCAAGGCACGACCGAAATAGACCGCCGCTGCGGCGTAGTCATGCTCATGCTGGGCGTGACGGCCGGCGAGGTAGCTGCCGAGCGAGCTGGTCTGCACCGCCTCGGGCGGTAGATCGGCCGGGGTGGCTTTGCGTTCGGCGCCGCCGCTCGACGTGGCGCAGGCCGCAAGGCACGCGACGAGCAGCATCGCACCCAGCCTCGACGCCCGTCGCTTGCCGGCCACGCAATTCCTCATCCTCGATCCTTTCTCGTACGGCGCCGTCACGCGGCTGCCGCCGCAAAATTCACATGTTCGGGTAGTTGGGGCCGCCACCGCCCTCCGGCACCACCCAGTCGATATTCTGACGCGGATCCTTGATGTCGCAGGTCTTGCAGTGAACGCAGTTCTGCGCGTTTATCTGCAGCCGCGCCGCGCCGCCCGCCTCGTCCGTGAGAATTTCGTAGACGCCGGCTGGACAATAACGCTGCTCCGGCGAGTCATAGAGCGCATAATTGACCGAGATCGCCAGCGATGGATCACGCAACCGCAGATGCGGCGGCTGATTCTCGGCGTGATTGGTGTTCGAGATGAAAACCGAGGAAAGTCGGTCGAAGGTAATCTTGCCGTCAGGCTTGGGATAGACAATGGGCGCACATTCGCTCTTCGTCTTGAGCTGCCGATGGTCGGCGTGATTGCGCAAGGTCCAGGGCGCCTTGCCGCCAAATACGTAGGTGTCGATGGCGGCATAGGCGAGCCCCGCCCAGAGGCCCCAGCGAAAAGCCGGTCGAATGTTGCGGGCGAGGCGCAGCTCATCCCACACCCAGCTGCGCGCCAGCGCTTCACGATAGCCGCCGGCGGCCTGAGTTGCGCCGGCGGGATCGAGCCGTGCGAACACTGTCTCCGCCGCGACCATGCCCGACTTCATCGCGGTGTGGCTGCCCTTGATCTTCGGCGTGTTGAGGAAGCCGGCGGCGCAGCCGATGATACAGCCACCCGGGATCTCGAGCTGCGGGATCGACTGGAACCCGCCCTCGTTGAGCGCCCGCGCGCCGTAGGAGACCCGCCGGCCGCCCTCGAAGACGCGGCGGATCTCGGGATGGGTCTTGAACCGCTGCAGCTCCTCGAAAGGGCTGAGATAGGGGTTCTGGTAGTCGAGCCCGACGACGAAGCCGAGCGCGACCTGGTTGTCCTCGAGATGGTAGAGGAACGAGCCGCCATAAGTGGCGCTATCGAGTGGCCAGCCGATCGTATGGACGACTCGGCCGGGGTGATGCTTCGCCGGATCGACCTCCCAGAGCTCCTTGACGCCGATGCCGTAGGTCTGCGGATCGCATTTCGCGGCGAGATCGAACCGCTCGATCAGGGTCTTCGTCAGCGAGCCGCGGCAGCCTTCGGCAAAGAGAGTCTCTTTGGCAAGCAGCTCGACGCCGTCCTGATAGGTCTCGGTCCGCTTTCCGTCCTTGCCGATCCCCATCGCCCCGGTCGCGACACCGCGGATCCGGCCGTCGTCGTCGTAAAGGATCTCGGCGCCGGCAAATCCGGCGTAGATCTCGACTCCCAGCGCCTCCGCCTCGCCGGCAAGCCAGCGGCAGAGATTGCCGAGGCTGATGATGTAGTTGCCGTGGTTCTTCATCTGCGGCGGCGTCGGCAGCCGGATCGCCTTGGTCTTGGTGAGCAGCAGGAAGCGGTCTTCGGTCGCCGGAACCTTGAGCGGTGCGCCGCGCGCGTGCCAGTCCGGAATCAGCTCGTCGAGCGCGCGCGGCTCGAAGACGGCGCCGGAGAGGATATGGGCGCCGACCTCCGATCCCTTTTCGATGACGCAGACCGCGAGCTCGCGCCCCGCGGCGGCGGCGAGCTGCTTCAGCCGGATCGCGGCGGCAAGGCCCGAGGGGCCGGCGCCGACGATCAGGACGTCGTATTCCATTGTCTCGCGCTGCATCGGTCCGGGCGGCCTGATACTTCCTGGGGTGAAAACCTCTGCCGCCCCTTATACGAGATCGGCCGCGCAAGCTTATAGGAAAAGCTGCACAGAATGCTTGCCTGCCCGGCACGCTGCGGCTCTTATCGGCGGCGATGGCCGTGCAGCAAGATTTGCGACAGCTCCTCCGCTGGTATGTCGAGATGGGGGCCGACGAGGCGATCGGCGAGACCCCGACCGACCGCACGCGCCCGGCCGCGTCGCCGCCTGCGCCGCCGCGCGCGGCAGCGGTACCGGCACCGACGGCGCGGCGCATCGCAGCGGTGCAGCCTGGCGACGCTGCAACGGCGAGCGCAGCCGCAATGCGGGCCGCGCACGACATTGCCGAGGCGGCGACGACACTGGCTTCGCTCGCCGAAGCGGTCGCCGCCTTCGACGGCTGCGCCTTACGTCGCACGGCGACGACGACGGTCTTCGCCGACGGCAATCCCGGCGCCAGGCTGATGCTGATCGGCGAGGCCCCCGGCGCCGAGGAGGACCGGCTCGGCAAGCCCTTCGTCGGGCGCAGCGGCCAGCTCCTCGACCGCATGCTTGCGACGATCGGCATCGATCGGTCGAGCGCCTACATCACCAACGTCCTGTTCTGGCGACCGCCGGGAAACCGCAAGCCGACGCCGGGGGAGATTGCCGCCTGCCTGCCCTTCGTGCTGCGCCATATCGCCCTGGTGCGCCCGGCGATCGTCATGCTGTGCGGCGGCACGGCGACGAGCGCGCTGCTCGGCGTTTCCGAGGGGATCACGCGGCTGCGCGGCCGCTGGTTCGATCTCGCCGTTCCCGGGCTCGAGCAGCCGGTGCCCACGATCGCGACCTACCACCCCTCCTACCTGCTGCGCTCGCCGGAACGCAAACGCGAGGCTTGGCGAGACCTCCTGGCGGTCCAAGCACGGCTTGAATCAGCATGAAGCAAGGCCTGAATCGGCCTGAGCAAAACCTGAGACGAAAATCAAAACTGGCAATAATCCCAGGGTCTTATCTAAAATTAGGGCCAAAGGGGTTGCATTCGGCGGGTTAATGTTTTATTAACTGGCTAGATGGACCAGTGCACACAGCCAAGACAGTCGGTTATGACTTATCTTGGAAGATCCAAATTAACTATGTTCTGTCGAGTGTCGGTTCTACTTTTGCCATTACTTGCGGCGACTGCAGCAACTGCGGCGGAACGGTTCGATACGGTGGTCTCGGCGGCGCACAATGGCGCAGCGTCCGAGCCGGCCCTGCCGGCCGTCATCTCGCAGCTGGATGCCTTTCGCTACCACGGCATCTTCGCTCTCCAAGCCGAGGCGCGGTGGCAGGACGCCGATCGCGAAATCGCGCTGCTCCACGACCGCCTGCTCGTCGGCAACATCCTCGCGCAGCGATACTTGCACCGCGGCTACAAGCCGAGCTTCACCCAGTTGCGCGACTGGCTGGTAAGCTATGCCGACCTCCCCGGCGCCGCCGCCATTCGCGCCCTCGCCCTCAAGTCTCGCCCGCCGGGGGGCGGCCTCCTGCCGCAGCCGGAATCGGCGCCGATCGCCCTCCGCGGCGTCGCCGACGACCGCGCCGATCTTTGGCCCGGAAATCGCCCGTCACGCAGCGATGCGGGCTCGCCGCACCGGGGCGCAATACGCGCTCTCGTGCATTCCGATCCCGCCGCTGCGGAAGGCGTGCTGCGCGAGGCCGAATCGGCGCATGAGCTCGACGGCGCCGATTACGACGAGGCGGCGGCCGACATCGCGGAGTCCTACCTCTTCTGCGGTGAAAGCCAGAAGGCACTGCGGCTGACCCAAGCAGTGCGAACCGACGCGTTTCGCCCGCTCGCCGCTTGGGATGCCGGTCTGGCCGCGTGGCGGCTCGGTCGGCTGGCCGAGGCGCGCAGCAATTTCGAGACCCTGGCGCGCAACCAGAACCTGTCGCGCTGGGTGCAAAGCGCCGCCGCCTTCTGGGCCGCGCGCGTCCAAGCCCGATCGGGCCGGCCGGATCTCGCCGCCGCCTGGCTGCGCACCGCGGCACAGCACGAGCGGACGTTCTACGGCCTTCTCGCCCGCCGGTCGCTGCGCGCCCAAATCGACTTCAACTTCGAGCCGGCGAGCTTTACCGACATCGACTTGAATGCCGTCGTCGTCCTCGCACCGGCGCGGCGCGCGGTGGCGCTGCTGCAGGCCGGCAAGGGCGCCGAGGCCGAGCTCGAGCTGCGCGGTCTTGCGCGTGGCGCACCTGTGACGCTCTACCCGGCGCTTGCCGCGCTCGCCGAGCGTGGCAACATGCCGGCGCTCAGCCTGCAGATCGCGACGATGCTCTCGGAAGTCGATGGGGCGCGGCACGATCCGGCGCTCTATCCGATGCCGCGATGGCGGCCACAAGGCGGCTTCTCGGTCGACCGCGCCCTGCTTTTCGCGCTGGTCCGTCAGGAATCCGAGTTCCTTCCGGAGGCGCGCAGCGCGGCCGGCGCAGTCGGGCTGATGCAGCTTATGCCGGTCACCGCGCAGGGCATGGCGACCCGGGTCGGCATCACGCTGCAGAAGCACGGCAGCCCCGGCTCGCTGACCGATCCCGGCGTCAACCTCGCCCTCGGGCAGGAGTTTCTCGGCTGGTTGCTGAAGCACGAGCAGATCAACGGCAATCTCATCATGGTCGCCGCCGCCTACAACGGCGGCACCGGCAATCTGGCACGCTGGCAGGCGCGGCCGGAGTACCGCGCCGATCCGTTGCTCTTCCTCGAGACGCTCCCGAATCGCGAAACCCGCAATTTCGTCGAGCGCGTCTTGACCAATTACTGGGTCTACCGCCTGCGTCTCGGGCAGCCGACCCGCGACCTCGATGCCCTTGCTGCCGGAGACTGGCCGGTCTATGTCGGTCTTGACGATACGCAAGAGCAGGAGACCCGCCATGTCGCGGCTCGATGAGACCCGCCCGTTCCTCGCCGTCAACATCGCGATCCTGACCGTTTCCGACACTCGCACCGAGGCCGATGACCGCTCCGGCAACACTCTCGCCGAGCTCGCAACGGCAGCCGGCCATCGCGTCGCCGAACGCCGCATCGTGCGCGACGACCAGGCCAGCATCGTTGCCCAGCTCCGGCGCTGGATCGCCGACCCGACGATCGACGTCGTGATCGCGACCGGCGGCACCGGCGTCACTGGCCGCGACGTCACGCCCGAGGCGTTTCATTCGGTTTACGACAAGGAGATCGCCGGTTTCGGCGAGCTCTTCCGCATGTTGAGCTATCAAAAGATCGGCACCTCGACGATCCAGAGCCGGGCCACCGGCGGCGTCGCCGGCAGCACCTATCTCTTCGCGCTGCCGGGCTCGCCGGGCGCCTGCAGCGACGGCTGGGAGGGCATCCTGCAGCACCAGCTCGACAACCGCTTCCGCCCGTGCAATCTGGTCGAGTTGATGCCGCGCCTGCAAGAGCACCTGACGAAGGCGTGAGGGGTCGGTAAGCTCGGCCGATGCCCAGGGGCATCCCCCGGGCCGGAAGATTGTTGGGACCCTCACAGCTTGCCGATCGACAGCGAGACGCTGGACCCGAAGATCCTTGCCGCGGCCGTCGCGTGCCAGCCCGGCCTCAGCGAAATCGGCGCCGCCGATCTCGTGCCGATGCCACAGAAGGGCGTCGCGCATGCGCATTTCCGGATCGGCAACCGTGGTCTGGTGTTGCGCGTCCTGCGCCTTTCGCAATGGGCGCTGGCGGCGGCCGACAACCTCGCCTACCAGGCCGAATGCTTCCGCCGAACTGCTCCCTCCGGCGCGACGCCACAGCTCTACGCCGTGCTGCCGATCAGCGATGCGATGCCGCGCGGCGCGCTGATCGTCGAGGAGATCGCCGGCCGACCGCCGCGACTGCCGCACGATCTCGCCGCGATCGCCGCAGCGCTCGCCCGATTGCACGCGTTGCCGCCGCCAGAAGCCGGCGCCAGAGCGCCGCTGGTGGATCATGGATCCGGCGGCCCGATCGCCGCGACGCTCGCCGTGATCGAGCGGCAGGCGCCGGCGCTCGATGCCGCCGATCTCGCCGCAGCAACCCGCGAGGCCCTGCTTGACGAGATCGCCTGGGCGCGTCGCCTCGCGGCAGGGACGCCGGCGGCGGCGCAGCCGATCGCCCTCGCCGCGACCGACACCCATCCCGGTAATTTCGTCATCCGGCCGAACGGCGAGGCCATCCTCGTCGATCTCGAGAAAGCGGCCTACGGCTCTCCGGCGATCGACCTCGCGCACGCGAGCCTCGTCACCTCGACGACCTGGGACATCGACGTCCAGGCGATCCTGTCGCGCGACGCCACCATCGGGTTCTACCGCGACTATCTGGGGCGCATCGGCGACACGGAATCCGCCCGGCTGCGCCCCTTCCTCGCCCCGGCGCGGCGCCTGACCTGGCTGCGGACGACGATGTGGTGCGTCCGGTGGCGCGTCGCCGCCGCGACCGACCCCGACTGGTCGGCATCGCGCGTCGATCCCACCCTGCTGGCGCATATGGCCGGGCGCATCGCCGAGTTTTGCCGGCCGGAGTTCGTCGCCGCGGCGCGCGCCGAATGGCTGAGCAACCGGGCTTGGGATTTTTAGTCACCAGAAAATTTTGTTCTTGAAATGTTCCAATCGATGACCGACATTCTTCGCCATGGAGATGCCGATCACCGCCCCGCCGCGCAAGGGTCGCGGCGCCCTCAGCAACGCCGTCGGTCGTTTCGAGCCGCAGCAGCGCGTCGCGACCGATGACGGTTGGGGCAGCGCCGATGAGGCGCCGCCGCCGCTCGCCACTGTCCTGACCGTCGACAGCACGCGTACGATCATTGCCCGCAACAACTCGCCGGATGTCGGCTTCGACCGCTCGATCAACCCCTATCGCGGCTGCGAGCACGGCTGCGTCTATTGCTTCGCCCGGCCGACGCACGCTTATCTCGGCCTGTCGCCCGGCCTCGATTTCGAGAGCCGGATCTTCGTCAAGCCGGAGGCCGCGCGGCTGCTGGAGGCAGAGCTCGCCAAGCCGGGCTATTCGTGCCGGCCGATCGCGATGGGCACCAATACCGATCCGTATCAGCCGACCGAGCGCAAGCTGGCGATCACGCGCTCGATCCTCGAGGTCTTGCGCGCCCACAACCATCCCGTCTGCATCGTCACGAAATCGGCGCTGATCCAGCGAGACATCGACATCCTGTCGGATATGGCGGCCAAACGTCTGGCCAGCGTCTCGCTTTCGGTGACGACCCTCGATCGCGGTCTCGCACGGAGCATGGAGCCGCGCTGCGCGACGCCCGAGCGGCGGCTCGAGACGATCCGCGCCCTGACCGATGCCGGAATTCCGACCGGAGTCCTCGCGGCGCCGATGATTCCGGCGCTCAACGATTCCGAACTCGAGGCGATCCTCACCGCGTCGATGAAGGCCGGGGCGATCAGCGCCGGCTATGTCCTCCTGCGGCTGCCGCACGAGGTCAAGGCGCTGTTCCGCGAATGGCTCGAGACGCATGCTCCCGGCCGCGCCAAGCACGTGCTGTCGTTGATCACCGAGATGCACGGCGGCAAGGCCTACGATGCGCAATGGGGCAGCCGAATGACGGGACAAGGCCATTACGCCGAGGTGCTCCGCATCCGCTTCGAGCTCGCCTGCAAGCGGCTGGGATTGCGCCATCGCGGCGGCACCGGCCCGCTCGAGACGCGCCTCTTCCGCAAGCCGGCGCGCAAGGGCGAGCAGCTCAGGCTCCTCTAGCAAGCGGCGGCGAAAACCCCATCCAACGCCGGTCGAGAAGCTGATAGAGTGCGGCGTCGCGGCCGATCGGCCGCCGGCGTGCCGGGTGGACCCAGCGGCGGACGATCCGCGAGGCCTGCCGGTCGCGACCGTTCCGCATTACCGAGAGTCGAGGAGAATTGCCGTGTTCGCTTGTCACGCCGCCTTTGTCGGTCCAGCGGTCGTGCCGCGCGCCTGGCATCGCGCCGTTGCCCGCTGCCTCGTGATCTGCTGCGCGGTCGCGATTGTTCAGCCGGCGGCGGCGCAGACGCGGGCGCTTCCCGACAGTTTCGGCGACCTCGCACAGACGCTCGGACCGTCGGTTGTCAATATCTCGACGACCCAAGCGCCTAGCGACAAGGGCGACAAGGATTCCGCCGACAGCCCCGAGCTGCCGCCGAGCTCGCCGTTGGACCAGTTCGGCGATAGTTTCAGCAATCGCGGGCGCCAGGGCGTGCAGCGACCGCAAATTCATTCACTCGGTTCCGGCTTCGTCATCGCCGCTTCCGGCCTGATCGTCACGAACAACCACGTCATCGCCGGCGCCGAGGAAATCAACGTCATTCTGCCGGACGACACGAAGCTCAAGGCGCAGGTCGTCGGCCGCGACACCGTTACCGATCTCGCGCTGCTGAAGGTCGATCCGAAGCAACCGCTGACCGAGATCAAATGGGGTGATTCGACAAAGGCTCGCGTCGGCGATTGGGTGCTCGCCGTCGGCAACCCGTTCGGCCTGGGCGGCTCGGTGACCGCCGGTATCGTCTCGGCGCGGGCGCGCGATCTCCAGGCCGGGCCCTACGACGACTTCCTCCAGACCGACGCATCGATCAACCGCGGCAACTCTGGCGGCCCGCTGGTCAACCTCGCCGGCGAGGTGATCGGGATCAATACGGCGATCTACTCGCCATCGGGCGGCTCGATCGGCATCGGTTTCGCGATCCCCTCCTCGCTGGCGCAGCCGGTGATCGAGCAGCTGATGAAGAGCGGCAAGGTCGAGCGCGGCTGGATCGGTGTCCGCATCCAGGCCATGAGCGACGAGATCGCCGATACGGTCGGACTCGACAAGCCGCGTGGCGCCCTCGTCACTGACGTCGATCAGAACAGCCCGGCGGCGCGCGCCAAGCTCCTGCCGGGAGACGTCATCCTGAGCTTCGACGGCAAGCCGATCGAGAAGACGCGGCAGCTGCCGCGCCTCGTCGCCGAGACGCCGGCCGACAAGACCGTCCCCGTCGGCCTCTGGCGCGACGGCAAGGATCTGGCGGTCGACGTCAAGGTCGGCGCCCTGAACACCGAGAAGCTGGCCGCCGCGCCGGCTCCGGCCGACAGTCCGCAGAAGGTCACGCCGACCATCGACGCCGTCGGAATGTCGCTCGCCAAGGTGACGCCTGACCTGAGGCACGACATGGAGCTGGGTGACGACGTCAAGGGCGTGATCGTCGTCGACATCGACGAGGACAGCGCCGCGGCCAAGCAGGGCGTGCAGCCGGGCGACGTCGTCGGTGCGGTCGGCCGCGATGCGGTTACGACGCCGGAGCAGGTCGTTGAGAAGGTCGAAGCGGCCAAGAAGGGGGGAAAGAAATCGATTCTGCTGCGCATCGAGCGCGACGGATTCGGCCAGTTCTTCGCGCTCCCGATCGACGGCAAGACCAACGGCGGCTGACGCCAAGTCGACCATTCCGAAGCAGGCCAAGACTGGATCCGCGGCAGGGTTGGAACGCGACGCCGTCTCCGCTGTTCATCTATCGCTCTGGCCGTTTGCTGTAAGGAGAGGAAGGGACATGCGCCTAAAAGTTCTAGCAGCCTTTGCTGCGTGCATCGGTTTTGCATTGACCGGTTGCATGGGCGGCGGCGGCGGCAGCCTGCCCCCGCTTCCCCAAACTGCGGCCAGTGAAAGCGCGTATCGCCTCGGTCCCGGCGACAAGCTGAAGATCAACGTCTTCGGCTCGGAAGACCTGTCCGGAGATTTCGCGGTCGGCGACACGGGCATGCTGAGCCTGCCGCTGATCGGCGACATCAAGGCGGTGGGGCTGACGCCGGACCAGCTGAGCAACGCGATGAAGGCGAAGCTCGCTGACGGATTCATGCGCGACCCCAAGGTCAGCATCTCGGTCACCAGCTATCGCCCGGTCTATGTGATGGGCGAGGTCACCCGTCCGGGCGAATATCCCTTCGCCAGCGGCATGTCCGTGCTGAACGCGATCGCGCTCGGCGGCGGCTACTCCTATCGCGCCAACCAGGAGTACGCGATCGTGACGCGCGATAATCGCGAATATCGGGCGAGCGGCACCAGCCGCATCGCGGCCGGTGACATCGTCCGCATTCCGGAGCGCTACTTCTAGGTCCCGGAAAAACGTTATCCGGACGGATCGTCGGCGGCGTTGTTATGGGCAACCCGTCGCGACGATTCCTCCGCAATGGCGGCCATGAGCTCGGGGCGGCGCGCCGCCAAATGCCGGAAATCAGTCACGTGCAGGACCAGCATCACCGAGGACCGCGACGCGACGACCGTCGCGGTCCGCGGCTCGCCGGTGATGAGCGCGATCTCGCCGAAGAAGGCGCCAGCGCCGAGACGAACGGGTTTCGGTGGGATCCGGATTTCGATCTCGCCGGAGACGACGAAATACATGCAATCGCCGGGTTCGCCACGCCGGACGACGACGGCGCCCTCGGGCACGTCGCGCGGACGCAGCAGACGCGTGACCTCGGAGATCGTCTCGGCGCCAACCGCGTTGAACAAGGGCACCTTGGTGACGAGATCCCAAGTCCGCTGCAGGTCGCGGCGTTTGAGCTCCTCGGCAAAGCCGTTGGCGAGGATACCGGCCCAAAGCGCGAAAAGCGCAATGCCGCAGATCATGACGCAGCCGCCGAGCAGCCGGCCGGCAAGCGTCACCGGAACCGCATCGCCGTATCCCGTCGTCGTCAGGGTCACGACCGCCCACCACAAGGCGGTCGGCACGCTACCGAAAGTTTCCGGCTGAACGTCGCGCTCGACGAGATAGGCCAGGGTTCCCGCCGATAGCAGCACGATGATGAAGGCCAGCAACACCGATACCAGCGTCGACCGGGCGTCGGCGATCACCCGCCCGAGCAGCGACAGCCCTTCGGAATAGGGCACGAACTTGAAGAGCCAGGTGACGCAAGCGAGACGAACGGAGGCGGCGTCGGGCGAGAAAGCGGCGGCAATGCCGACGACCCAGGTCGAACAGAGGCCGACGAGACCTTGCAAGGTCATCGACCAATGCAGCCGGTCTCGCCAACGCCGGCCCTGATGCGACCACGGCGCTTCGGGAACGACGTACAGGCGGCACAGATATTCGGCTGCGAAGAACGCAAGCGCAACGTAGAAGACGGCGTCGAGCGCCGCGCGATAATCGGCGGAGATGTTCGGAACCGTGGCGAGGACGAGGGCGCCGACGCCGAGCACGACCATGCCGTGATGGGCTAGGCGGAACGCCTCCGGCGTCCTGCCGGAGCGCTGCGGATCGAGGATCCGGTAGAGGGCGCGGCGGAGGAGCAGGTTACGTCGAGCGCTCTTCACGCTGCGCCGATCCCGCTCGATCCGGCGATCCCTGACCGGCGCGCCGAACTCTCGATTGTCCCCGCCTTCGACACGACCGCTTCTCTTCTTGGACAAGCCGGAATGCCGGAGTGTATGACAGGAAGAGGGCGCTCGCGCGAAACTATTCAGCCGGTCGTCGGCGCGCTCGCGAGCAGGCGACGCAGGCTCGAGACCAGCACCGGCGCGTCGTAGGGTTTGCTGAGGCGCTCATCGGCGCGGAGTCCGCTGACGATGTGCGGCCAATAGCCGGAGGCGACCAGGATGCGGAGCGTCGGCCGCAGCCGCTTGGCCCGCCGCGCCAGCTCCATCCCGCTCAGCCCGGGCATCACGACGTCGGTGAAGAGGACGTCGATCGCCTCGTCGCCTTGGAGGAGACCGAGGGCAGCCTCGCCGCTCGCCGCGGTCAGCACACGGAACCCCGCGTCGCCGAGGATGTCGGCAACCAGCATCCGCACGTCGTCGTCGTCGTCGACGGTCAGCACCGTCGTGCCCGCTCTCATGCGGCCAGAATGCCCGACTACAGCGCTCGGGAAAAGGAAATTGCGTCGGATTTCTGCCAAAACAACAGGCAAATTGGGGGTAAGTCCGCCTCGCGGTGGATAAATCAGGCCTTGCGGGCCGCCGGTTTGCGGCGCGTTGCTCGCTTTGCAGGCGGCTTCTTCGCCGGCGGCTTTTCCGCCGGCTCGCGCGCCGGCTTCTCCTGCAGGCTGCGCTTCAGCGCCGCCATGAGGTCGACCACGGTCGCCGAGGGCCGCTTCTCGGTGCTCTCCGGCGCCACCGGCTCCTGGCCGGCGATCTTCGCGTCGATCAGCTTGCGCAACCCGGCCTGGCGACGATCCTCGAAACGCTTGGGATCGAATTTCCCCTCGCGCGCCTCGATGATGTCGGTCGCCAGCGCGACCATGTCGTCATCGGGCTGCGTCGCCGGGATCTCGGCGAAATAGTCGCGGTCGGCGCGGACTTCCTCGGCGCTGCGCAGCGTCGTCAGCAACATGCCCTCGCCGCGCGTCTCGACGACGACGATGCGCTCGCGATTGCCGAGGACGACGCGGCCGATACCGGCCTTCTTGCGTTGCTCCAGCGCGGCATGGACGACACGGAAGGTCTCGTCGGCGACCGGTCCGTCCGGCGCTAGGTAGTAGGGCGTGTCGAGATAGATCGGGTCGATCTCGCCGCGATCGACGAAGCTGGTGAGATCGATCGTCCGCGACGCCTCGGTCTCGATGGCCTCAAGGTCCTGCTCCTCGATGAGGACGAAGCGGCCTTCCTCGACCTCGTAGCCGCGCACCAGCCGGTCGCGGTCGACCTCGTCGCCGCTTTCGGCGTCGTGCGGCCGCATCTCGATCCGGTTGTGCGTTGCCTTGTTGAGATTGTGGAAGGCGATACGATTGCCGCGCGTCGTCGCCGGCTGCAGCTGCACCGGGCAGGAGACGAGCGAGAGCTTGAGAAAGCCCTTCCAGGTATTGCGCGACGCCATAATGACGGGAAACGGCCGGCGCCGCGTTAAGTTCGCCGACGACGCCGACGTCAGGGGGCGATCTCCTCGAGGATGCGGCCCCGCGTCTCGATGCAGAAGAAGGCGACGACGGCGGCGCCGAGCAGCGCGACGATCCCGAACAGCAGGAAGGCCTTGCCGACGTCCGAGCCGGTGAGGATGAACCCGACTGCGGTCGGCCCGACGATCGAGGCGATGCGCATCCACGAGCTCGCGACGCCGACCCCGAGCGCCCGCATCCGCGTCGGGTAGGTCTCGGGGATGTAGAGATAGAGACCGGTGAGCAGGAAGGTCATGAAGAACTGGCTGGTACAGCCGAGCACGATGACGTCGGTCGCCGTGCGGTGGTCGCCGAGCAGATAGAGCACGATCATCCCGAGGCCGCCGCCGGTGAAGGAGATCAGGAAGCAATTGCGGCGGCCGATGACGTCGATCAGGCTCATCCCGACCAGCCCGCCGACGAAGCCGACAATCGCGAAAATGAAATTGTACTGCAGGATCTGCTCGATCGGCAGGTGGTAGATGGTCCGGAAGATCGTCGGCAGCCAGGTCAGCAGCCCGTAGCCGACGAAGGAGGTCCCGAAGGCGATCGCCCAGGCGGTGAGCGTCCGGCGGAGATACATGCCCTTGAAGAGATCGGCGAAACCGGCCGGCTTGGTGACAATCGGCGGGATGCTCGCCGGCAGCGGCGGCAGGATCCCGTTGCGCGCGGCACGCGCCTCGAGCTTCGCGACGATCGTATCCGCCTCCGGCAGGCGCCGTTTGCTGGCGAGCCAGCGAGGCGATTCCGGCGCCAGGCGGCGCAGCCAGATCGCCAGCAGCGCCGGCAACGTCCCGAGGATGAACATCCACGGCCAGCCGAGATGGGGAATGACCCAGATCGCGACCAGCGAGGTGATGACGATGCCGCCGGCGAAGCACGACTGCAGGAAGATGATAAGGCGGCCGCGATATTGCGCCTTGGTGAACTCGTTCAGATATGTCGCGGCGATCGGCACCTCGGCGCCGAGCCCGATGCCCTGGATCGTCCGGAAGACGAGCAGCGAGTAATAGTCCCAGGCGAAGGCGCAGGCGATGCTGAGCAGCGCGATGATCGCCAGCGTCCATTGCAGGATGCGCAGCCGGCCGTAGCGCTCAGCAGCCCAGCCGAGGCAGATCGCCCCGAGCATCTGGCCGACGAAGCCGGCCGAGATCAAGAGGCCGATCTGCGCCGGGGTGATGTGCCAGGCGCCGGCCAGGATCGGCAGGACGATCGCGATCGTCAGCGAGTCGAAGGCGTCGAAGAAATGCGCGGTCCCGACGATCGAGAGCAGTCGCGCGTACCAGCCGGATAGCGGCAGGCGTTCGATCCGCGCCGTGATCTGCTCTTCCGAGAGAACGCTGATCGTATCGGCCATGGCCGCCTCCCCCCTCGCGCGACGGGCCCACCGGTTCGCTCCGGCCGCTCTCGCCCCTTTGGATAGGTTAGCGCAACCGCGGGAAAAAAGAAGGGTCTGTGACGCCGGCGCGGCGAGCTTGTAGGCTGTCGGGTAATCGATACAGACGAGGAGGCGACGCGCATGGCGAGGGCGGAAACCGAATACGACGTCGCGATCGTCGGCGGCGGCATCGCCGGGCTGACCGCCGCTCTCGCCGCCGCGGAGCGCGGTGGTCGCGTCCTGGTCCTCGAGAAATCCACGGAGATCGGTGGCAATGCGCGCATCGCCGCCGGGATCTTCCTCGGGTCCCGCGATCCCGCCGGGCTGCACGCCTATATCCCCGACGGCGACGCGGAATTGCAGCGCGTCTTCTGCGACGGCTACGAGCCGACGCTGGACTGGCTCGAAAGCCACGGAATGCCGATCGCGCCGCTCGTCCTGCGGCAGGATTTCCGCGTCGCGCGGCCGATGGGGCTCGGCAAGCCGGGGGATCGCGCGGCGTTCATGGAGACGCTGGCGCGCCGCGTCGGCGCATGCGGCGGCGAGATCCGCACCGGCGCCGCGGTTCACGGGATCGAGCGCGCCGACGGCACGCTCGCCCTGGCGATCGACGATGCGCGGATCACGGCGCACGGCGTCGTGCTGGCGACCGGCGGCTTCGCCGCGAGCCCGGCGCTGCTCGAGCGCTATCTCGGCCCCGCCGCCAAGTCGCTGCGCATTCGCAGCCGACCCGGCGCTGGCGGCGACGGTCTGCAGCTCGGGCTGGCGCTCGGCGCCGCGACCGCCGGCGACATGCAGGCCTTCTACGGCCACAGCATGGCCGATTGCGCGCTGGCGCCGCAGGACTGGCAGCCGCTGACGCCGTATTTCGCCCGGATCGGCATGCTGGTGAACCGCGACGGGCGCCGCTTTGCCGACGAATCCGCGAGCCTGCTCGAGGAGACAAATCCGCAGCTCGGCTTCCGCCAGCCGGGTGGCGTCTATTGGTTGCTGTTCGACGACCGCATCCTGCGCGGCGAAGGCGCCGACGGCGGCTCGAACGACGTGCTGCCGAGCGTCGACTGGCTGGGAAGCGCCCGCGCCCTCGGCGCGCCGATCGTCGAGGCGCCGACCATCGACGCCCTCGCGACCGCCTTGGCGGCGCAGGGCGTCGCCGCCGCGGTGGGCGACGAGATCCGGCGCTACAACGACGCCTGCCGCGCCAGGACGGCAGCGACGCTCAACCCGCCGAAGCGGCGCAATGCGCTGCCAATCGAAGGATCGCCGCTCTATGCGCTGCGTTGCGTCGCCGGGATCACGGCGACCTGCGGCGGGCTGGCGATCGATCCCAACGGAAGGGTGCTCGACGCCGGCAGGCGCCCCCTCGCCGGCCTCTACGCCGCGGGGGTCGACGCCGGCGGGGTCTTCGGCAAGACCTACGGCGGCTTCCTGAGCTGGTCGACGATCAGCGGCCGCTGCGCCGGCGAGCAGGCGATGTCGGAGTTGTGACTCGCTTCGCCTCGCACCGACTGCGGCAGCCCCCTCTCCCGCTCTTGGGCGGGAGAGGGTCAGGGTGAGGGGCTTACGTCCTTCACCATCGCCAAGGATCCGAGAGATATTGCACCGATCCCTCACCCTCCCATCGCTGCGCGATGGGCCCCTCCCTCTCCCGCCCGAGAGCGGGAGAGGGCTATTCATCGGCGAGCATCCGCTCGGCGAGCGCGAGGTCGTCGGGTTCGTTGGCGTTGAAGAAGGGGTCGAAGGGAGTCGCCGGATATTCGACGACGGCGAGACGGTAACGGGCGGTCCAGCGGTCGACCTTGCGGATGTCCTCGTCGACCAGCGTATGACGCAGCGCCTCGCGGAGGTCGACCGGCCAGAGGCCGAAGACGGGATGCGTGCGGCCGCCGGACGCGGCGCAGGCGAGATCAGCGCCGTCATGCGCGATCGCGGTCTGCATCCGGGCGACGAGG
>JAQGID010000249.1 GCA_028291405.1 Rhodospirillales bacterium
TTGGCGACGCCGAGGAGATCGCAGGCAAAGGTCACGACGTCCTGCGGCGGCGCCGCCTCGTCGTCGCAGACATTGTAGACGCGACCGGGATCCGGCCGCGCGATCGAGGCGTCGAGCACCGCCGCGATGTCGGCGACATGCGTGCGGGAGAAGATCTGACCCGGCTTGACGATGCGCTGCGCCGTGCCGCGGCGGACCGCGTCGAGCGTGCTCCGCCCGGGCCCGTAGATGGCAGCGAGGCGAAAGAGGTGCACCGGCAGCCCATGATCGTGCCGGAGGTCGAGCCAGCCCTGCTCGGCCGCGACGCGGCGGCGGCCGCGCTCGCCGACCGGGCGCAGCTCGGAATTTTCGTCGACCCTGCCGCCGCCGCGGTCGCCATAGACGCCGGTGGTCGAGAGATAGCCGATCCAGCGCAGCTGGCTGCCGCTCGCCGCGAGATCGGCGGCGTGTCTATCGAGCACGGGATCGCCGAGCTCATCCGGCGGCACCGAGACGAGGAGATGCGTCGCGTTGCCGAGCAGCGCCGCCGCCCCTTCGAGCTTGCGGCCCCGCTCGAAGAGATGCGCGGCGATGCCGGCGGCGGCGAGGCTGTCGCGTTGCTGCTCGCCGCGGCAGGTGCCGGCGACCTCCCAGCCGCGCGGCTGCAGCCGCGCCGCCAGGGCGAGCGCCGTGTAGCCGAGGCCGAAGCAGAAGAGACGCCCGGCTGCGCCGGCGCCGGCAGGCGGCTGCGCCGTCATTCGGCGCTCTCCGCGACGGTCTCGAGCTCCGGCGCGGCCTCGAGCTCCGGCACGGCCTCGAGCTCGCGCGCCGCCGTCTCTTGGCCGAGCCGCGCCCAGCCCCAATAGGCGACGCAAGCGAGGGCGCCGGCGGCGATCGGCCAGCGCAGGCCGAGATGCTCGGAAGCGGCGCCCATCGCGACGGCGCTGATGGCCGGGCCGCCGCGGAAGATCATGCCGTGCAGCGCCATGACGCGGCCGCGCATCTCCGGAATGGCGGCGGTCTGCAGCAGCGTCTGCGAGCCGATGCCGCTGACCGTGAAGCTCGAGCCGGCGACCGCGAGGCAGAACAGCCCGAAATAGAAATTCGTCGTCGCCGCGAACGCGAGCAGTGCCGCCGCGGTATAGATCGTGTTGCCGAAGACGACGGCGGTCAGGCCATCGACCGAGACCCGGCGCAGCATCCACAGCCCGCCCGCGACGGCGCCGAGGCCCATCGCCGCCGTCATCGACGCCAGCCCTGCCGCGCCCTGCCCGAACAGCTTGTCGGCGATCCCCGGCAAGAGCTCGACCATGCCGCGGGTGCCGAGGGTGCCGACCGCGAGGATCAGGATCAGCGCATTGATGCCTTGGTGGCGGGCGGCATAGAGGTAGCCCTCGACCATCGCCCGCCACATGTTCTGCTTGGCCGGCTTGAAATCCTCGGTGACGTGACGCAGCTGGAACAGCGCGATTTGGAAGGCGAGATACGTCGTCGCGTTGAGCGCGAACGCGAGCGGCAGGCTGCCGGCGGCGATGACGATGCCGGCGATCGCCGGCCCGATGAACCGCGCGAGATTGAAGATGACGGAGTTGATCGCCACCGCCGCCGCAAGATCGCCGCGTGCGACGAGGCTCGGGATCAGCGCCAGGCGCGCCGGCTGGTTGATCGCATTGGCGCAGCCGAGCAGGAGCGCGAGCGAGAGCAGCCCCCAGGCGTTGATCGCGTCGAGACTGGTCAGGACGGCGAGCAGGAAGGCCTGCGTCATTGCCGTCAGCTGGCTTAGCCAGACGACGCGCAGCCGCTCCTTGCGGTCGGCGAGGGCGCCCGCCCAGGGGCTCAGCAACACCGAAGGAAAGAGATCGGCGAAGGAGATGATCCCGAGCCAGGTCGGCGAATGCGTCAGCTGCCAGGCCAACCAGCCGAATGCGATGCGCTGCAGCCAAGTGCCGATCAGCGAGATCGCGTTACCGACCGCGTAGATGCGGTAGTCGCGACTGCCGAACGCCCGGGTAATATTGTCGATGCCTCGCACTGCTCCGTTCCCCGGCGGCCCCTGGCATGTCCCGGCCCGGCCGCTCGCTCCCGCCTTCAGCATGCGGCGTCGATGCGGCAGCGCACAATGCTCTCGTCGGCGGTGCAAACACAAATAAGTTAACCACGCCGCTGTTTTGGTAATGAGAAATCAATGTTATCATCCGAAAGTGTCAAATCGACCGAGCCGAGACGAGCTGGTTCGGGCGTTGTGGCGCGTCATCGTTGAATGCGCTTCGACCCTTGCCGGCCGGCCGGCTTTATGTCCGGACATTTGGGTTTTTGAGCCATGCGCCGCGACGACACTTGGAAGAGATCGGCGCCGACCGCCCGGTCGGAACCGACGAGACGACGGCTTCTCGAGCCGGCCCGCGAGGTTTTCGGAGCGTACGAGACGGGAGGCTTTCGGGTCCGATGAAGCGCATACTGATCAGCGTCATCTTCGTCATCGTGCTCGTCAGCGCCGGCGCCCTGTATCAGCGCGTCGATCTTTCGGCGCAGACCAAGTCGACCGGCCCCGTCGCCGGGCGGCCGCTGCCGCCGATCCCGGTCGTCGCGACTGCCGTCATTCGCAAGCCGACGCCGGTCCGGCTCGAGGCGATCGGCACCGTCCAGACGATCGCCTCGGTCGTTGTCAAGTCGCGCATCGACGGGCAGATCGTCAAGGTCCACATCCGCGACGGTCAGGAGGTCAAGGCCGGCGACGTGCTGTTCACGCTTGACAGCCGCTCGGTCGAGGCGCAGCAGCGCCAAGCCGAGGCGACGCTCGCCAAGGATCAGGCGATGCTCGAGAACGCCAAGCGCGAGGCCGGACGCCAGGGCGAGCTCGCCAGCAAGAACTACACCTCGGCGGCAGTCTTCGACACGGCGCGGACCAGCGCCGCCTCGCTCGAGGCGACCCTGCGCGCGGACACCGCGGCGCTAGACAACATCAAGGTTCAGCTGAGCTATTACACGATCACGACGCCGATCGACGGGCGCGCCGGCGTCGTCGCCCTCAAGGCCGGCAACAACGTCAAGGCGAACGACACGATCACCCTGGTCACGGTCAACCAGGTACATCCGATCTATGTTGGGTTCTCGGTGCCGCAGGACAGGCTGGCGGCGCTGCGCGAGGCGATGGCCGACCATGAGCTCGAAGTCGTGGCGCAAGTCCCGGGCAGCAACCTCCCGCCGGAAACCGGCAAGCTCGCCTTCATCGACAACGCGGTCGACTCGGCGACCGGCACGATCGCCCTGAAGGGGCTGTTCACCAATGACAAGGACCGGCTGTGGCCCGGTCAGTTCGTCAATGCCGGCGTGACGCTGCGCCTCGAGCCCAACGCGCTGGTCATCCCGATGCAGGCCGTCCAGGTCGGCCAGAAAGGCGATTTCGTGTTCGTCGTGAAACCCGACAAGACGGTCGAGGCGCGCGACGTCAGGATCGACCGCTCGGCCAACGGCGAGGCCGTCGTCGCCAAGGGCCTCGATCTCGGTGAGCAGGTGGTCGTCGACGGCCAGCTGCGCCTGACCAACGGCAGCCGCGTCGACCCGCGGCCGCCCGGCAAGGATGCCAGCGCAGCCGGAGCGACGTCATGAACCTTCCGGTCACCTGCATCCATCGGCCGGTGATGACGACGCTGCTGATGCTGGCATTCGTCATCTTCGGCATGTTCGGTTACCGGCTGCTGCCGGTCGCGGCCCTGCCGCGCGTCGATTTTCCGACCATTGTCGTCTCGGCCAACCTGCCGGGCGCCGCGCCGGAAACCATGGCCTCCTCGGTCGCCGCCCCGCTCGAGCGCCAGTTCTCGACCATCGCCGGGCTCAACTCGATCATCTCGTCGAGCAGCCAGGGCTTCACCAACATCACGATGCAGTTCGACCTCGGCCGCGACATCGACGGCGCCGCTCTCGACGTCCAGTCGGCGCTGACGACGGCGGCCAAGAAGCTGCCGATCGAGATGACGATCCCGCCGAGCTTCCAGAAGATCAATCCGGCCGATCAGCCGGTCCTCTTCATCACCCTCGCCTCGAAGATCCTGCCGCTGTCGGTCGTCGACGAATACGCCGAGACGATGATCTCGCAGCGCGTCTCGACGCTCCCCGGCATCGCCCAGGTGCAGGTCTTCGGCGCCCAGAAATTCGCCGTCCGCGTCCAGGTCGACCCGCAGAAGCTGGCGGCGATGGGCATCGGCATTGACGACATCAAGAACGCGCTCGCCTCGGCCAACTCGAACACCCCGGTCGGCTCGCTGAACGGCCCGACGCAGACCTTCACGCTGCAGGCCACCGGCGCGCTGCAGCAGGCCTCGCAGTACAAGCCGATCATCGTCGCCTATCGCAACGGCGCGCCGGTCCGGCTCGGCGACGTCGCGCTCGTCATCGACAGCGTCCAGAACGACAAGACCGCGAGCTGGATCAACGGTACGCGCAACATCCAGCTCGCCGTCTTCCGCCAGCCCGACGCCAATACTGTCCAGGTCGTCGATGCGGTGCGCGCGCTGATCCCGATCTTCGTGGCGCAGCTGCCGCCGTCCATCGAGCTGACCGTCGTCAACGACCGCTCGATCTCGATCCGCGCCTCGATCGACGACGTCCAGTTCACCCTGCTGCTGACGGTCGCCCTCGTCGTCCTCGTCATCTTCATCTTCCTGCGCAACGTCACGGCGACGATCATCCCGGCGTTGGCCCTTCCCGTTTCGCTGATCGGCACTTTCGCCGGCATGTACGTGATGGGCTATTCGATCGACAATCTGTCGCTGCTCGCCATCACCCTCTCGGTCGGCTTCGTCGTCGACGACGCGATCGTCATGCTCGAGAACATCGTTCGCCACATCGAGAACGGCATGCGGCCGATGGAGGCCGCGCTCAAGGGCTCGGCCGAGATCGGCTTCACCATCCTGTCGATCACCCTGTCGTTGGTCGCCGTCTTCATCCCGGTGCTGTTCATGGGCGGCATCGTCGGCCGGCTGTTCCGCGAGTTCGCGGTGACGATCAGCATGACGATCCTGATCTCCGGCATCGTCTCGCTGACGCTGACACCGATGCTGTGCTCGCGACTCCTCAAGTCGCACCACGGCGAGAAGCACAACATTTTCTACCGGATCTCGGAGGCCGGCTTCAACGCAGTGCTGCGGTTCTACGGAGCAACGCTGAGCGGCGTCCTGCGCTGGCGCCTCACCACCTTGCTCGTCACTGTTCTTTCGCTCTGCGCGGCCGGCTACCTCTACTACGTCGTGCCGAAGGGCTTCTTCCCGATCGAGGACACCGGCGGCATCTTCGGCATCACCGAGGTCGCGCAGGACACCTCCTTCGACGCCATGTCGGTGCGGCAGCAGACGGCGGCGGCGGCGGTCGAGCGCAATCCCGCCGTCCAGGACGATCTCTCGGCGGTCGGCTTCGGCGGCCTTCTCAACCAGGGCCGCATCTTCCTCAACCTCAAGCCGCGCGAGCAGCGCAAGGACGTCGCGACCGTGATCCAGGAGCTGCGGCGCGAGGTCGCCCAGATCCCGGGCATCAAGGTCTTCTTCCAGCCGATCCAGAACATCCAGGTCGGCGGCCGCCTCGCCAAGGGCGCCTACCAATATACGCTGCAGGACGGCGACCTCGCCGAGCTTTACGATTTCGCGCCGAAGATGGAGAAGACGGTCGGGACGCTCACCGGCTTCCAGGACGTCACCTCGGATCTGCAGATCGGCAATCTCCAGGCGGTCGTCGATATCGACCGCGACAAGGCCTCGCAGCTCGGCATCACCGCCGACCAGGTCCGCAGCACGCTGTTCAGCGCCTTCGGCACCCGCCAGGTCTCGACGATCTACACCGCGTCCAACGACTATCAGGTGATCCTCCAGACCGAGCCGCGCTTCCAGCAGGATCCGGCCGATCTCTCGCGCATCTACGTGCGGCCCTCGGGGGCGAACGCGGCGCCGGTGCCGCTGAACGCCTTCGCGACGGTGCGCTCCTCGGTCGGCCCGCTGACCGTCAACCACCAGGGCCAGCTGCCGTCGGTCACGATCACCTTCAATCTCGCGCCGGGCGTGTCGCTCGGCGAGGCGGTGGAGCGGATCCAGCAGGCGGAGCGCGAGATGCGCCTGCCGGTGACGATCACCACCGGGTTCCAGGGCACCGCGCAGGTCTTCCAGGATTCGCTGCGCGGCCAGGGCCTGCTGCTCGTCGCCGCGGTGCTGGTGATCTACATGGTTCTCGGCATCCTCTACGAGAGCTTCATCCATCCGATCACCATCCTCTCCGGTCTCCCGTCGGCCGGTCTCGGCGCGCTGCTGACGCTGATGCTGTTCGGCCAGGACCTCAGCGTCATCGCGATCATCGGCGTCATCATGCTGATCGGCATCGTCAAGAAGAACGCGATCATGATGGTGGATTTCGCGCTCGAGCGCCGCCGGGTGCCCGGCACCTCCGCCGAGGAGGCGATCCACGAGGCCTGCCTCCTGCGCTTCCGCCCGATCATGATGACGACGATGGCCGCCATCATGGGGACCCTGCCGATCGCCCTCGGGATCGGCACCGGCTCGGAGCTGCGCCGCCCGCTCGGCCTCGCGGTCGTCGGCGGCTTGATCGTGTCGCAGCTCTTGACGCTCTACATCACTCCTGTCGTTTATATCTACATGGAGAAGTTGAGCACGGCACTGAGTCGCAAGGGCAAGCGCGGCGAATCGCGGCTGCCGCACGACAGCGTCCCCGCACCCGGCGAATGATCGCGCGAGCGCAGCGCAGGAACAGCAACGCTCGTCACGACGCGACACTTCGCGCCGGCTCTTCTATCAACCGGACGTTGCGCCGCTTCCTGATCGCCGCCATCGCTGCGTTGCTGCCCTTCCCCGCCGCGGCGCAGCTCGACGCCGCAGTGGAGGCTAACCATTACGCGCGATGCATGGTCGAGGCCCGCAAGAGCCCGACCACGGCAGCCGACAATGCCAGCGCCTGGCGCGCCGCCGGCGGCGGCCATCCCGCCGAGCATTGCTACGACGTCGCGCTCATCGGTCTCGGCCGCTACGAGGAGGCCGGCACGCGTCTCGACGCGCTCGCCGATGCGATGAAGTCGCCGGTCGAGCTGCACGTCCAGGTGCTCGACCAGGCGGGTCAGGCCTGGCTGCTCGCCGGCAAGCCGGCGCGCGCCGAGAGCGACCTGACGCAGGCGCTCGCCTTCGCCCCCGACGATCCCGACCTGCTGACCGACCGCGCCGAGGCCTATGCCGGCGAGCAGCGCTATCCGGAGGCGGTCGCCGATCTCGATCGGGCGCTGAAGATCGACCCCTCCCGCGCCGATGCCCTCGTTTTCCGCGCCGCCGCGCATCGTCGGCTAAACCAGCTGCCGGCCGCGTTGCAGGACGTCGAGGCGGCGCTGCGCCTGTCGCCCAACCAGTCCGACGCGCTGCTCGAGCGCGGCAACATCAGGGTCCTGCAGAACGACCCGACCGGCGCCCGCGCCGACTGGCGGCAAGTCTCGATCACCGCGCCGCGCAGCCCGGCCGAGAAGGCGGCGAAGCAGAACCTCGCCCAACTCGACGCGGCGCCCGCCCCGACGGCGGAGAAGAAACCCGCGCCACCGAAGCCATAAAGACGCTGCTGCGGGATCAGCGCGAGCAGAGGTCTATCGGCGGCACTCGATCCGGACAGTGAATTTCCGCGCCAGATCCGCGATATCGGCTGTCGATATCTGGGCGAGGCCGGTCGTGGCCGTATAGCCGACATGGTCGGCCTCGAGGAAACTCTTCACCACCGAAGTCTTGATCGCGAAGTTCACATTCTGCGGGATGAAACCGGCCGCGGAGGCGATGCCGACGCTGTCGAGCGTCCTCGAAACGACGCCGATCAGATTGCCGCCGTTGTCGACCAGAGGACCGCCGCTGTTGCCAGGCTGCACCGGCGCGCTGACCTGCAGGATGCGGGAATCGTCGTTGGGCCCGACCAGCTTGGCCAAGGAGCCGGTAACCACCGATACGCCTGAGCCCAGGAACTCACCCAGCGGATAGCCTATTACCGTGACGCCCTCGCCCTGCCGCAGATCGCCGCTGTCGCGCAGTCGCGCCGCATCACGCGAGGGATGGGCTGCCTTGAGGACGGCGAGGTCGTTGGTCTGATCGTGCGCTTGCACGGTGGCGCCGCCGCTCGTCTCGGCGGCATCGCGGATCCGCAGCTCGCCGCAGGTACGAACGACGTGATCGTTGGTCAGGACGTGTCCCTGCGGGTCGATGACGATGCCCGAGCCGGTCCCGATGAGCGGATGGTCGCGATCGCCCGCGGGCGCCTTCGTCCCGTTGCTTGCCGCGACCATGCCGCCGCCGAGGCGCGTCACGGCGTCCTGGGCGCCCTTGACGAAGGAGACGAAGCGGGGCGTTCCCGGCGCCACGCCGGGATCCATGCCGAAGTCTATCTCGTGACCCTGATCGCACCGACGAATCCGATGGTCTACGACATCGTCGCCTTCCTCAACTCGACGCTGGCGATGCTGGTCGGGATGGCGATCGGCATCGCCGCCTTCGTCCTCGTCCTGCCGCCCGACCGCGCCGGGACCGTGCGCCGCCTGCTGCAGGAGGTCGCGCGCGATCTCCGGCGCCTGGCCGCCTCGCAGCGCCTGCCGGCGCAGGCCGCCTTGGAAGCCCGCATGTGCGACCGCGTCGCGCTGCTGCTGCCCGCCGCCGACGAGGCGCAGCGCGACAGCGGCCTCGCGGCGCGCGGCATCGGGCTCGACATCATGCGGCTGCGCGAATTGCTCGCCGCGACGCCGCTCGCCGGCCACGTCGCCTCGATCGCGCGCGGCATCGCCGACCCGAACGGCGTCGCCAGCCTCAACGGCCTGCCGAACGTCAACCCGACCTGCACCTGGGTGCGCCTCGCGCAGTGCATTCCGGTCCGGATCGAGCTCGACGGAATGCCCGCCGACTTCCGGCTGACGGCGGGGCAAACCTGCATGGTGACCGTCTTCCCGGCGCGCAAATAATCGCGCTTGCCGCCGGGGTTGCGGGGCCGGAGGATCATCTCGCACCGAAGAAGGAATAGGGCGATGGGTCTCCTGGTCGAGGGCGTCTGGCAGGAC
>JAQGID010000343.1 GCA_028291405.1 Rhodospirillales bacterium
TTCGCGCACGACGGGCGGGTCCGCGAGGACGGGCAGATGGTCCATACGATGTACCTCCTGCGCGGCAAGGGCGCGGCCGAGATGAAGGGGCCGTGGGATCTCGCCACGGTCGTCGCCTCGGTGCCGCGGGATGAGGCGTTCCTGCCGCTCGCCGAGAGCGCCTGCCCGCTGGTGAAGAAGTAGAGGGGCTGTCGTTTGAACCCGCACTTATTTTCCTGTCATGGCCGGGCTTGACCCGGCCATCCATGCGGTGCCGCCGCTGCGTCGTAAGACGTGGATGCCCGGGTCAAGCCCGGGCATGACGACTGTTGGGATTAGACACTCGTCTTCGAGGATCACGACCGAAAGGCAGAATCGATGAGTCTTTCACCAGGTGAAGGCGCCGAGCGCTACGCGAAATACGAACGCCTGACCTTCGAGCGCCCGGCGCCGCGCGTGCTCGAGATCGTGCTGAACGGCATCGGCCGCGGCAACGCCTGCGACATGAAGCTGCACACCGAGATGTCCGAGGTATGGAAGGACGTCGACTCCGACCCCGCGACCGATGCGGCGATCATCCGCGGCCCGGGCGATGCGTTCTGCGCCGGCGGCCATATGGATCTCGTCGAGGACCTCGGCGAGAATTTCACGCAGATGACCGACGGCTACCGCGACGCCCGCGGCATCGTCTACAACATGCTGAACTGCACCAAGCCGATCGTCTCGGCGATCCGCGGCCCGGCAGCTGGCGCCGGTCTTGCGGCGGCGATGCTGGCCGACATTACCATCGCCGGCCGCAACGCGCGGATCAACGACGCGCACGTCAAGCTCGGCATGGTCGCCGGCGACCACGCGGTGATGATCTGGCCGCTGCTCTGCGGCATGGCGAAGGCGAAGTACCACCTGCTGCTCAACGACATGATCTCCGGCGAGGAGGCCGAGCGCATCGGCCTCGTCTCGCTCTGCGTCGACGACGACCAGGTCTACGACAAGGCGCGCGAGGTCGCGGGCCGCCTCGCCGACGGCTCGCGCCTCGCGATCAGCTGGACGAAATACTGTCTCAACAACTGGCTTCGCATGGCGGGGCCGAGCTTCGATTTGTCGCTCGCCTTCGCCTCGCTGACTTTCATGGGGCCGGACATCGAGGAGGGCATCGCTGCGATGCGCGAGAAGCGCAAGCCCGACTTCGCCGGCAAGGGCGGAACGACATGAACCTCGATCTCTCCGGTCAGGTGGCGCTGGTGCCGGGCGGCAGCGGCGGCATCGGCAGCGCCGTCGCTTCGGCTCTGGCTGAGGCCGGCGCCGATCTTGCAATCACCTATCGCCGCAACCGCACCCGCGCCGAAGCCGTCGCCGAGCGCGCCCGCGCCTGGGGTCGCCGCGTCCGGGTCAGCGAGGTCGACATGGCCGACCGGCTGGCCGCGGCGCAATGGGTCGACGAGTCGGTCGCAGAGCTCGGCCGCGTCGACATGCTGGCGAGCTGCCTCGGCTACGACGGCACCTTCCGGCTTTTCGCCGAGCTGCCGCCCGAGGAATGGCAGCACATGATGGCGCAGCAATTCTGGGCGCCGGTCAACGCCTGCCACGCCGTCATCCGCCACATGGTGCCGCAGAAATCCGGCCGCATCATCGCGCTGGGCTCCGACGGCGCCAAGGTCGGTCAATCCGGCATGGCGCTCGGCAACGCCGCCAATGCCGGGATCATGGGCTTCGCCAAATCCCTCGCCCGCGAGCTCGCGCGTCACGCGATCACCGTCAATGTGGTCTGCGCCGGCCCGACCGAGGGCCCGACGCTCGACGCGCTGCGCTCGAGCGGCGACACCGGCGCCAAGCTGGTCGACGCCGCGATCCGCACCATCCCGATGAAGCGCCTCGGAGCGGCCGAGGAGCTCGCCGCCGCCTTCGTGTTCCTGGCGTCGACGCAGGGCGGTTACATCACCGGCCAGGCGATCAGCGTCAGCGGCGGCCTGACGATGAGCTGAGCGATGGACATGAACCCGGTCTTCCACCAGCGCGTCGATCTGAACGCGCTGCTCGACGAATATCCCGCCAGCGACGCCTTCGAGCACGGCGTCTTCCGCTGGCCGGCCGACCGGCTGCGCGCGCTGCAGGAGCGACGCTTCCGGCACATCGTCGAGATCGGCTGGGCGAACCCGTTCTACCGGCACCGCTGGAGCGAGGCCGGGCTGCAGCAAGGCGATATCGGCGGTCTCGACGATCTCGACAAGCTGCCGCTCTTCACCTCCGACGACATCAAGGACGACCAGCAGGCGCATCCGCCCTTCGGCGAGATCCACAATCTGTCGCGGGCCGACCTCGCGGGCGACGCCTATAAGGTGCAGGCGAGCGGCGGCACGACCGGCAAGCCGCGCTTCACCGTCTTCGGGCCGCGCGACTGGGCGCTGCAGGGCATCTCCAGCGCCCGCGTCCTCCATATCCAGGGCGGGCGTCCCGGCGACGTCATGCAGATCCCGGCGACCTGCTCGCTCGCCAATCTCGGCTGGGCCTATTATAACGCCTGCCATAATTTCCTCGGCATCCTGCCGCTCACCACCGGCAGCGGCGTCGTCACGCCGACGCGCAAGCAGCTCGAGATCGCCTTCGACCTCAGCACCAATCTGTGGATGAGCTTTCCCGAATATCTGACGCATCTCGCCAAGACCTGCCGCGAGGAGCTGGGCCGCGACATCCGCGAGCTCAACACCAAGTTCCTCTCGACTTTCCTCGGTCCCGATACCGACGGGCTGCTCCGCGCCGCGCTCGAGGAGAGCTGGGGCTGCAAGGCCTATGATCAGTACGGCACCAACGAGGTCGGCGGTGGCGCCTTCGAGTGCCAGGCGCAGTCGGGGCTGCACCTCATGGAGGACATGGCGATCTTCGAGTTCGTCGATGTCGAGACCGGGGTACCGGTGCGCGACGGCGGGACCGGCAACATGGTCGTCACCATCCTCGCCCGCGAGCTGCCGCCGGTCATCCGCTACAACCTGCGCGACCTCGGCCGGCTGGTCTCTTCGGCGCCCTGCGCCTGCGGCGGCACCTTCCGCCGCATGGACCATTTCCTCGGCCGCAGCGACGACATGGTCAAGATCCGCGGCGTCAACATCTACCCGATGGGCTGCCTCTCGGCGGTCAAGAGCGACAAGCGCACGACCGGCGAGTGGCTGTGCATCGCCGAGCGCCACGAGCGTGGCGGGGCGTTGCGCGACGAGCTGACCGTGCAGGTCGAGGTCCTGTCGGGGGTCGGGCGGCCGGACGATCTGCGCGCCCATCTCGAGGGCCGGCTGCAGTCCGATCTCGGAATCAAGGTTGTGGTCGAGCTGGTCGACGAGGGCGCGCTGGCGGCGGCGGCGAACCTTGGACGCGAAGGCAAGGCGAAGCGGCTGATCGACCGGCGCAGTCAAAAATGACGAGCGAGAGGGATTAGCCGTGGCGAGAGTTCACCTTTCCGGAGGGAAGCCGCCGAGGATCGATTTCCACGCGCATGTCCTCGATCCCTACGTCGTCCGCCTCGCCGGCAACCGCAACGTCGCGAGCGGCTTCGGCGCACGCGCCGGCGGCGCGCGGCGGACCAACGTCGAGGCGATGACGCAGCCGCAGATCCAGATCGACACGATGGATCAGCGCGGCATCGACATGCACATGATCTCGTCGCCGACGATCATCCAGGGGACCGCCTGGGCGAGTCCGCAGACTGATCTCGAGCTCTGCCGGCGGGTCAACGACACCATCGCCTGCTGGGTCGCGTGCCACCCGACGCGCTTCATCGGCAGTTTCGTCCTGCCCTTGCAGGACCTCCACCTCGCCATTCCCGAGATGGAGCGCGCCGTCCGCGATCTCGGGCTGAAGGTCGCCAATCTCCCGGCCAACGTCCAAGGCATCTATCTCGGCGACGTCCGCATGCTACCGCTGTGGGAAGCGTTGGACGCGCTGGGCGCCGTCGCCTTCATCCATCCCGACGGCATCAAGGACCCATGGTTCCAGAACTACGCGTTGTGGAACTCGCTCGGCCAGTCGATCGAGGAGACCAAGGTCATGGCCTCGCTGATCTATGAAGGCACGCTCGATCGTTTCCCGAACGTGCCGATCGTCATGGCGCACGGCGGCGGTTATTTCCCGCATTACACCGGCAGGCTCGACCGCAACGCGACGAACCAGCCCGACAGCATGAAGAACATCAAGGCGAAGCCGAGCGAATACCTCGGCCGCTTCCATTACGACACCTGCGTCTACGACCCGCAGATCGTCCGCGCGCTGGTCGCGCGGGTCGGCGCCGATCACCTCGTGATGGGCTCCGACTTCCCGGTCAATATGTCGGACCCCTTGGCCTTCCTGAAGGACGAAACCCGGCTCGCGCCGGCCGACGTCGACCTCGCCGGCGGCGCCGTCGCCGCCAGGCTGCTGGGCCTCTAGCGTCCCCCTCGCATCAGCCGCGCAGCACGGTGCGTCCGATGACCGAGCCGGCGCGCAGCGCCTCGAGCGCGCTATTCGCCTCGCGCAGCGGCCGCTCGCGGATCGGGATCGAGGGGATCTTGTGCCGCCGCACCAGGGCGAGCAGCTCGCGCAGTTCGCCGGGGCTGCCGACGTACGAGCCCTGCAGCGTCAGTGCCCGCTGCGGCAGTAGCGGCAGCGACAGGGAGATCGCGCCGCCGAAGAGGCCGACGACGATCAGCTTGCCGCCCTTGGTGAGGCTGTCGATGCCCAGCCTTGCCGTCGTCTCGGACCCGACGAGGTCGATCACCGACCAGACTTGTCCGCCGGCGGCTTCCTTGATCTGCGCGACGGCATCCGTGGCGGCGCCGTCGATCGCGGCATAGGCGCCGGCGCGCGTCGCCGCCTCGCGCTTCGCCGGATCGATGTCGACCGCGATGGCGCGGCGTCCGTTCATCGCGCGGTGGAGCTGCAGCGCCATCAGCCCGAGCCCGCCAGCGCCGATGATGACGACGGAATCACGCTCGATCGCCGGGCCGATTTTGCGCAGCGCGCCGTAGGTCGTCAGCCCCGAGCAGGCATAGGGCGCCGCCTCGCCCGGCGGCAGATCGGAGACGTCGAGCAGATAGCGCGGATGCGGCACGACGATATGATCGGCATAGCCGCCGGAATGATGGATTCCGAGGAAGCGGGGGGCCAGGCAGAGCTGCTCCTCGCCGGCCTGGCAGATGGCGCAGTCGCTGCAGCCGATCCAGGGGTAGACGAGATAGCTGCCGCCGGGCGCGATGCCGATCGCGCCGGGGCCGGCGGCGACGACCGTCCCGACCGTCTCGTGGCCCAGCGTATGCGGCAGCTTCATGCCGCGCTCGGCCATCGACAGCTTCTTGCCGCCGCCGAGATCGAAATAACCGTCGAGGATGTGCAGGTCGCTATGGCAGACGCCGGCGGCGGTGACGCGCAGCAGCACCTCGGTGCCGGAGGGCGACGGGGTCGGATGCTCGCGTTCCTGCAGCTTCTCGCCGAAGCGCACGATGTCGTAGCTCTGCATGGTTGCCTCCCTCGCTGCGCGACGTGATTGGCGGAATTCTTGAGCTTTCGCGCCGGGCGAGTCCAGGAATGCCGGTACCCGCTGGTGCGACTTTATTAACCATCGCGGTCTTAGGGTGCCGCGATCGACGCCGCGCACAGCCGAGAACTGCCGGAATGAGCTCATGGACCTGATCGTCAGCATCGCCCTCGCGGCCGACCGGCTCGGCCCCAATATCGCGGCCTTCCTGGACAATTTCCGCGACGAGCATGTCCCGCTGCGGCTGTCCTTCGCGATCGTCGTCGTCGCCGTGGTTCTGCTCGCCGCGCTGGTCGCCTGGGGCGCGGCAGCCTGGGCGCGCATCACCCGGTTGCGCCATGTGGTGCAAGCCGCCGGTCGCGGCGCCGAGTTCAAGGATCAGGCCGAGCGGGTCGATGCAGTCCTGGCGAAATCGCTGTTCGGGGCGAGCTGGGCCGAGTACCGCGAGTGCCTGAAGAAGGAGGAGATCGGCATCCTCTACCTGCGGCATCCCGGCGAGTATTTCGGGCTGCACGCGATCGGCAACGCCAGCTTTCCGGCACGGTTCTTCGCGGCGGTGCATGGATATTTCATCGGCGTCGGGCTGCTGCTGACCTTCATCGGCCTGGTCGCGGCGCTCAAGTTTGCGGCAGCCGGGGTAGCGTCGCCGGACATCGCGGTCGCCAAGCAGGCGCTCAATTCGCTGCTCAGCGCCGCGTCCTTCAAGTTCATGACCTCGATCGCCGGTCTCGGCTGCTCGCTGCTGCTTTCGGTCGGCGCCCGCACGGTGACTTATGCGGTCGAGAACGCGTCGCAGGGTCTCGCGCGCGATCTCGAGGCGGCCATGGTGCCGGTCTTCGTCGAGAGCCTCGCCTACGACCAGCTCGGCGCGACGCGGGCGCAGCTGGTCGCGCTGGACAAGCTCAACACGGGCCTCGCAACCGAGGTCGCGCGCGAGATCGAGCCGCGGCTCGTCGCCGCGCTCGCTCCCGTCGGTGGTGCGATCGCCGCGCTGCCGGCGCCGATCGTCGCCGCCTTGCACGAGCTGAAGGACGGGTTCAAGGCGACCGACGGCACCGAGATGCCGGGCGTGCTCGAAGGCTTCGCGACCGAGCTGCGGCGCTCCGCCGGCGCCGAGATCAAGCAGCTTGCCGCCCAGCTCGCCGAGGTCGGAACCGCGATCGGCCGGACGCAGCAGCACATCGGCAGTTCCGGGCAGTCCTTCGCCGAGCAGATGGGGGCCGCCGCATCGCAGCTGCTGAGCGCCGCCGCGACGATGCGCGAGAGCATGGACGGGCGGGTTGCCGCGGTCGGCGACCGCATCGAGCAATTGGCCGAGGCGCTGGCGCGCAACGAGACACGGCTGGCCGCGACCGCGACCTCGGCCGCGCACGGCATGGCGGAGACGGTCAGGGGCGCCGGCGACGAGATCGCCCTGCGCATGATCGAGGCGACCAAGAGCCTCGCCGCGACCTCCGACGGGCTGGCGCTGCGCGTCAATACGATGCTCGGTGGACTCGATAAGGTCGGCGTCACGCTCGACGCCCAAGTCGACGGCATGCGCCAGGTCGTTGCGTCGCTCGACGGCGCCCGCCAGGCGCTCGACGAGAGCGCCGGTACCTGGGCGCGATCCTCGGCGCCGGTCGTCGACGCGGTCGACGCCTCGCGGCAGGTCGCGCACGAGCTGGTCGAGGTCGCCGACCGCGTCGTCGCGGCGCAGCGCGACATGTCGGACATGGCCAAGGCGGTGACCGAGATCTCCGACAAGGCCTCGCATGTCTGGGACAGCTATCGCGGCCGCTTCGAGAAGGTCGACGACGATCTGAAGGCGGCCTTCGAACGGCTGCAGGAGGGTACGCGCTCGTTCAATAGCGAGGCGCTCGGCTTCGTTGCGACGCTCGATGCCAACCTCGCCACGGGGATGCAGGCGCTCTCGATCGGGACGGACGAGCTGCGTGAGATCGCCGAGACCCTGCTCGCCGGCACCACCGGCAAGGCCGCCTGACGATGCGGAGCGCCGCAGCTTCGGGACGGCGGCCGCGCCGCGCCGACGGCCAATCGGAAGGCGGCAACTATTTTGCCTCGATGACCGATCTGATGCTCGGTCTGCTGTTCATCTTCATCATCATGCTGATGGCCTTCGCCCTCAACATGCGCGACGCCGAGCGCAAGATGTCGGATGCCGCGAGCGAAAGTGCCGAGGCGCAGCGCAAGCTGAGCAATGCGACCCGCGAGCTCACCGAATCGGATCTTGCTCGGCGCGAGATGCTGCGTCAGCTCGCGCAGCTCCTGCAAGGCCAGGTGCCGGTCATCGTCGACGAGGAGAACGGGACGCTGCAGCTCGGCGACGACGTGCTCTTCCCGAAGGGCTCGGCCGAGACCTATCCCGAGGCGCTGCCCAAGCTGCGGCTGCTCGGCAAGGCGCTCGACGCGGTCCTGCCCTGTTATGCCCTCGCCGCCGCCGTGCCGCCGCCCGGCTACTGCGCGGCGACGAGCAAGGGGCGGCTTGAGGCGGTCTATATCGAGGGCCATACCGATGCGACGCCGATCCGGACGTCGCGGTTTCAGAACAACTGGGATCTGTCGGCGGCGCGCGCCTCCGAAACCTTCAAGAAGCTCGTCGAGGCCTTTCCAGGATTGGGCGGCTTGCGGAACGACCGCAACGAGCGCCTGATCGGCGTCAGCGGCTACGGCGAGCTGCGTCCCGTCGACGAGTCCGGCACGCCGGAAGCCATGCAGAAGAACCGCCGGATCGAGCTGCGCTTCATCATGGTCTCGCCGCGGACCCCGGCGCTCGACGGGCTGATGGAGCAGATTCGCGGCAATCAGATCCGCAACAAGGGCTCGCGATGAGCCTGCGCGCTTCTCTTGCGAGCGGTGCCGCGCCGCGCGGCTTCGCGGCCCCCGCGGCCGAGAGGCTCGCCGGCGTCGCGCGTTCGCTGGTCGAGCGCTACGGCAGCAGCGAAGCGCCGCGCCGTTCGCCGCGCCAGCTCGACGATCTGCTGCAGCGCTTGCGCGCGTTGCGCTTCGACTGGAACCGGGTGACCGCCGCCGACCGCCTCGATGTCGCCTGGGTCCTGTGGCGCGGTCCGCAGCCGCCAGCGGAGCACCCGGACTTCCTGCGCGGCTTCCTCGACTGGCTCGAGACGCCGTGGCGCCGCGTCCAGGCGCGCCGCATGGCGATCTCCTGGGCCGCCGCCTTCGATCCCGATCTCGACAGCATCCGCGGCGTTGGCGACTGGCTCGCCGCCAGGGCGGATGAGCTTGCCGCGCCGTGGTCCGATCTCGCCGCGACCCTGGATTTCTTCTCGGTCGAGCGCGGGCCGGCGGCGCTGGCCGAGGCCTTTCTCGCCGCGGACGGCAGCGCGCGCGATTTCCTCGCCCGACTCGGAATCGGCGGGCGCACCGCCGCCGGCGGGCTGCTCCTCGCGACTCTCGGGGCGGCGGCCGAGCTCGTCGAGACACGGCTGGCGACGGCGCCTCGCCTTGCCGGGCGTCTCGTCGATCTGTCGCTGCACCGACAGGAATTTCGCCCCGCCGCGATGGAGCAGGCGATGCCGCGTCGCGCGACCGCGATCCGACAACGGATTGCCGAAGCGTTGCTGCTGCCTTGGGAGCGCACCGCGCCGCCCTCGGAAGTGATGGGGCAGATCACCGCCTATTTGCTGCGTCACTACGGCGATGCGCGCGTGCAAGAACCGATCTGGAAGGATCTGCGGCCGCCGTGCCGGAGCATCATGCATCGCTGGCTGACCGCCAGCACGATCGCGACCTTCTTTCGACTGAGCGCGCAGGTCGATGGCGGCGACGACCCGAAATTCGCACAGGACGGGCTGCGCTTCTGCCGCTCCTACGGCGACCATGTCGACGACGCCTGGATCGTTGCGGGCTCGAAGATCGCCGCCGTCCTCTCCGAGAGCAAGCTCGGCCACGGCAGGCTGGTCGGCTGCCGGCCGGACCAGTTCGTCCTTGTCCTCGGGCTGCGCGGCTTGACGATCGCCAAGCCGAGCCATGAAGCGGCATGGCGGGTCTGGCTGCCGCTCAACCACCTCGCGCCGGAGCCGTATTGCGGCGCGAGCCAGCCATGCTTTCCGACGGCGCTGACGAACGGCGCCGATTTCTCCTCGAGCTACAGCCGCAAGGACGACGGTGCCTGGCAGGACCGGCTGCACGACTTCATCAAGGCGCGGACGGGCCTGACCGTATCGCGCGACGTCTATCTCGCCTGATCCGTCCCGCAGCGCGAAAGCCGAGCGTCAGGGTTCCAGGGCCTTGGCGACCTCGCTCCTGAGCTCGGCGGTCATGATCGGCTTTTTGAGCAGCTTGCCGTAGCGTTCGCCGACGTGGAGACGGCCTCCTTCGACATCGTGGTAGCCGCTGAGATAGAGGATCTTGAGCGAAGGTCGCCGTATCTTGGCGAGGTGCGCGAGATAGAAGCCGTTCAGGTCGGGCATCCGAATGTCGGTCAGGAGAAGCTCGACGCGTGGAGCGTCGTCGAGGCACTCCAGTGCTTGATTCCCGCTCGATGCGGAAATGACATCGTGACCCGCGTCACTCAGCACCTCGGTCAGATAACTCAGCACGTCGGCGTCGTCATCGACAATCAATACCGTCGCCATTTTTCCTCATCTGCGGTCCGGCCCTCTAAACCAACGATGGCCTTCTCTTGAAGGCGTCACGTTTTTATTGCACGCGGAGGGCTCCAACTCTGTCGTGAGAATCGCCAAGTGTGGTGTCCGACCCGGACTCTCAATTTTCTATTTGGCCATGTTTAAGGTAGGAAAATCAACCCAAAGATAAATTGAAACCTATGTTTGCTTTTCACCAGGAGAGCGAGCTCGACCATCGAGGGGTGAGATTATGGAAGATCGTCGGTGTCGCACGTGCGAAGATTGCCGCCGCGAATCGTCGGGGAGCGGAGAACGATGACAGGCTGGCAAACCATCGATCGCGCGCCGACCGATGGAACGACGATCTTGGGCCGCATGGATTCGGTGCGGTTTCTCTGCGCCTGGTACGTCGACGAGGACGACGATGTCGCGGTCTGGTGTATCAAGCTGTCGAGCGACCCCGACGACTGGGCGGTCGATGCCGACGGCGACATGCTCGGGGTCGAGCCCGAGGCGTGGATGACTTTGCCGTAGAGACCAACGCAAGGTCGCGGTGGCGGGGCGTGCAGCGCTTCGAGTAGGATCGAGCGAAAGCCGGTGCGCGACACCGGCGCGGCGGGGAGGAAGCGCGATGTCTTGGTCGGCGACGCGGTCGGTTCGCAGTTTTGCCCTGGCGGGCGCGTTCATGGCCGGCGTCGCGTCGCAGGCGCCTCCCGCCTTCGCCGATCCCATTCCGCCGGGCTGGCAGGCCAATGCGATGCGCCCGATCGGCTACAGCGAGGTCGGCGGTCGCGGCGGCGCGTTCAAGATGGCGATCAGGCAGGTCGGTGGCCGCTGGTATCTCTACGTGGCGCATCTCTGGCATCACGGCTGGAGCATTCTCGACGTCACCGATGCGGCAAACCCCGAGTTCGTCAAGTTCATCCCCGGTCCGGACAACACCTGGACCATCCAGATGACGCTGCACGACGACCTCATGATCACCGCCCTGCAGCAATCGGCGCCGGGCTGGGGCAACGACCCCACAAAGCCGTTCGACGAGGGAGTCCTGATCTGGAACATCGCGGATCCGGTGAATCCGAAGCAGCTGGCGCATTGGAGGACCGGCGCGACCGGCACGCACCGCAACTCCTACCCCGGCGGCAAATACGCCTATCTCTCGGCAGGGATTTCCGGCTATCGCGGCAATATCCTCCTCATTCTCGACGTCAGCGATCCGGCCAATCCCAAGGAGGCCGGACGCTTCGCGATGCCCGGGCAGAAGCTCGACGAGCCGAAACCCGATGGGCCCTTCGGCTTCCACGGTCCCGCCAACATCAGCGCCGACGGCAAGACCGCCTCCATGGGCTTCGCGCCGGGCGTCATCAACCTCGACATCAGCGATGTCGCGCATCCCAAGCTGATCGGCCGGCTCGACTTCAGCCCGCCCTTCATCTCGGCCGGCTCGCAGTCGATCCATAGCGTGCTGCCGATCCCGGACAAGAACCTGCTCTACGTGAATTCGGAGGCGAGCGCCGAGGATTGCGACACCGATGCGCTCAACTTCGCCGGGCTGATCGACAACAAGAACCCCGCGAAGCCGCGACTGATCTCGCTCTTCCCGGTGCCGGTGCCGCCGGCGGAGGCGCCCTATCAGGATTTCTGCGACAAGGGCGGCCGCTTCGGGCCGCACAACATCAACCAGGAGCAGCACCTGCCCGACGTCGAGAAGCAGGGCGACCTCGTCTATCTGACCTATTTCAACGCCGGGCTGCGGGTCTTCGACATCAAGGACCCGCACCTCCCGGTCGAGACCGGCTGGTTCATTCCGCCGCAGCCGACCAAGCGCATCGGGCCGCAGCCGACGACCAAGCTGGTGACGCAGACCGAGGACGTGCTGGTCGACACCCGCGGCAACATCTTCGTCGACGACAAGCAATGGGGCATCTTCGTGCTGCGCTATTCCGGGCCGGATCAGCCGGCGCCGACGAGCAAGTGACGGATAGGGAGAAACGGTCTTGAGCGAACAGCTTCTCTTGGTCGGCAGCATCCCTCTCGACACCGTCCAGGACGTCTTCCGGATGTTCGGGGCAAAGCTCGGGAAGTTTCTGCCCGCGGTCCCGGACGGCGAGGTCGGGCCGCGCAAGCATTGGATCAGCCGCGTCCATTACCAGGTTCTCGCCGGCCATGCCGAGCTCGAGATCCTGCGCCATCCGCGACCCGACAACGGTATCGAGCGGCTCAATCCGCGCGATGCCGGCGACAGCTGGCTCTTCAAGGTCCGCGACGGCGTCGAGCAGGTGCGGTTCTGCGATCCCGGCTGGCGGCTCGGCTACGCGCGCGACGCGGTCAATTCCTATTTCGTCTTCCAGACGCTGCGCGAGAACGGCGTATTGCCGGAGGGGCTGCGGTTCCAGGTCTCGATCCCGATGGTCAACAGCGTGCTGCCGCCGCGCATCTTCCCGAACGCCGGCGATCTCGCCAAGGTCCGGCCCGGCTTCGAGGCGGCGCTGCGCGCCGAGATCGCGATGATCGTCGAGAAGATTCCGGCCAAGGACCTGGCGATCCAATGGGATTGCGCGACCGAGGTTCAGGACGCCTACGGCGCGGTTCCCGGCCTGCCGAGCGCGGGCGGCATCGAGCGCAACCTCGACCAGATCCGCCATCTCTCGCCCGAGATCCCCTCCGAGGTCGTGCTCGGCTATCATTTCTGCTTCGGGACGCTGGGCGGCTGGCCGCGCTTCGCGCCGGAGGATCTCAGCCGGACGGTGGCGCTCGCCAATGCCGTCGTCGCGGCGTCCGGGCGGCGCGTCGACTGGATCCACATCCCGCTGCTCGACACCGAAGCGGAATCGTTCTTCGCGCCGCTCGCCGGGCTCGAGCCGCAGGGGGCCCGCGTCTATCTCGGCGCCATCCATCACATGGAGCGGTTCCGGCGGCGGGTCGAGATCGCCCGCAAGTTCCTTCCCGAGTTCGGCCTGGCGGCGTTCTGCGGCTTCGGCCGCATCCCGTCCGACGAAATGGGCGCCGTGCTCCAGGACCATCTGCAGGCGATGCAACTCGCCGGCTGACGCGTCCGCCGATGCCGATTTCGCGGGGCGCAACGATTGTCGGGCCTGTCGCGTTCGTAGGGCGGTTTTAACCCTCGCGAGCCCCCATGCCCGATCATGCAACCAACGGCGGCCTGCTGGCACATCATGGTGCGGCACGGCTCTCCTCGATCGTCGTCGACACCTACAACGAAGAACTGCGCGACGCCGAAGGCTTCATCGGCGATCGCGCCAGCAAGCGCGCCTTCGCGGCGATTCTCGACGATTGGCGCGATCGGCTGCGCGCCGTCGGCGAGGACCCGTTGGGCGAGACGCCGACCGAGGCGATCCGGAAAAAGGAGCTCGACCGGATCCTGACCGACGGCGACGCCGAAACGGCCGGCGTCGTCCACGCGGCGATCGAGGATTTCGCGCAAGAGCTGGCGACCGTCATCCGCCGCTTCCTGCGCATCAAGGCATGGCGCGACACGCAGCGTATCGTGATGGGCGGCGGCTTGCGCGCCAGCCGGATCGGCGAGCTGGCGATCGGCCGCGCCGGCATCCTCGTCAAGGCCGACGGCCACAAGGTCGACCTCGTGCCGATCCGCCATCATCCCGACGAGGCCGGGCTCATCGGCTGCATGCATCTCGCCCCGTCCTGGATCTTCGCCGGACACGACAGCATCCTGGCCGTCGACATCGGCGGCACCAACATCCGCGTCGGCGTCGTCGAGCTGAATCAGAAAAAGGCGAAGAATCTTTCGAAGGCGCGCATCGTCGAGACCGAGCTGTGGCGTCACGCCGACGACAAGCCGAAACGCGACGAGGCGATCGAGCGGCTGGGCGCGATGCTGGAAGAGCTCGTCGCCTCGTCCGACAAGGCGGGACTCAAGCTCGCGCCATTCATCGGC